>JAUIEW010000299.1 GCA_030429365.1 Phycisphaerae bacterium | reverse complement strand
CTCCGAAGGCAGCGAATAGTCGGCACCTCAATTGCATTGGGACCAATTGCTTCGACTTGCCTTGGCGGTCACGTTATACTGAGCGGTTGCAACCAAGTACTACCCAATTCGAAAGGATCGGATGATGTCGGCTGACGGAACCTGTTCGGAAACCAAAATCTCTCTGCCAGTTTGCAACCATCAGCCCGCCCCATACAAGGGCCCGTCGCGCGATGAAGTCCTCGCCCTTCGCAAGGAATATCTCACGCCCGGCTTGCTGACGTTCTACAAAGAACCGCTGCTCGTCGTCGAAGGCAACATGCAGTACCTCTGGGATGAAACGGGCAAGCGCTACCTCGACGCCTTCGCCGGCATCGTGACCGTTTCCGTCGGGCATTGTCATCCGAAGGTCGCTGAAAAGGTCACCGCACAGCTCAACAAATTGCAGCACACCACGACGATCTACCTCCACCCGACCATCGGTGAATACGGCAAGAAGATGGCCGAACACATGCCGGCAGGCATGGGCCTGTCGTCGAACTACTTCACCAACTCCGGCAGCGAAGCCAACGAAATCGCGATCCTCATGTCGCGCGAATTTACCGGGAACACCGACGTCATCAGCCTGCGCAACGGTTATCACGGCGGCACGCAAGCCGCGATGGCGCTGACCGCGCACGGTACGTGGAAGTTCAAAACGTCACCGTCGATCGGCGTCAAAAACGCCACGCCCGGTTACTGCTATCGCTGTCCCTATGGCCTCGAATATCCAAGTTGCGACGTGAAGTGCGCCCACGATGTCGAGGAACTCATCCGCCACGAAACCTCCGGCGAAGTCGCGTGCTTCATCGGCGAGCCGATCCAGGGCGTCGGCGGCGCGGTCGCCCCGCCACCGGAATACTTCAAGATTGTTTACGATATCGTTCGCAAACACGGCGGATTGTGCATCGCCGATGAAGTGCAGACTGGATTTGGCCGCACCGGTACAAAGTTCTGGGGATTTGAAAACTACGACGTGAAACCCGACATCGTCACGATGGCCAAGGGCATCGGCAACGGCGTGCCGCTGGGCAATTGCATCACCCGGCCCGAAATCGCCCAGACGATGGCCAATCGCATCCACTTTAACACCTATGGCGGCAACCCGGTATCGATGGCCCAAGGACTGGCGACGCTCGAAGTCATCGATGCGGAAGGCATTCAACAAAACGCGCTCGAAGTTGGCACGCATTTGAAGAATCGCCTGGGCGGACTTCAAGAAAAGCATTCGCTCATCGGCGACGTGCGCGGGATGGGTCTGATGCTGGGCGTGGAACTGGTGCGCGATCGTGTGACGAAGGAACCTGCGAATACCGAAGCGGCAGACATTCTCGAACGCTGCAAGCACCGCGGACTGCTCATCGGCAAGGGCGGTCTGTATGGCAACACGCTGCGTATCAAGCCGCCGATGTGCATCACCAAAGGCGATGCGGACTTCCTCGCCGACTGCCTCGACGAAGTGCTGGGCGAGTTGTAATCCGTAGGGTGGGCCGTGCCCACCAAGTCGTAACCATTCCGACGGCGGTGGGCACGGCCCACCCTACACGGGCTTCGGATACATCGGTCTAGTGCTGACAACCGCAGGCGTGTGCATGCCCGCCCGAATCGTACTGCTGGGGTGGAAGCGGCCGCTCCTGCATTTCAGGCGTTGGTCCAACGATCAACGGCGGTGCTGGTCGGGTGGCGGCTGGCAAATCTTCGCAACCGAGCCCAGTGCCCGACGCCTGCACCGGCGCGCCAACATCGGCGAGAATCGCCAAATCGATGTCCGAGATGTCGCGTCGCTTTCCGCGGCGGGTGACCACGCCATTCATGAGTTCCTCAAGCAGATCGCTGCCGGGCCTTGGGGCGCTGTTGGCGAGGTGGGCGATGTTTCCATAAGTCAGCGGGACCGGACCTCCGTACGCCTCCACCGCTCGCTCACCGGTGAAGAAGAAGTTCTCACCATCGAACTCAATGTACTCGTCAAACGTCGAAAGGTAGTTGCCGGGAAGCTCTCCGTCCTGAAAGTCCTTCCAGCCGTTGTACGCGAAGACGTGTCCCATCTCGTGGAGGAACGCCGAATACGCATCGATCCTGTCGTCCGGCAGCGGCGCTTCTCTAAGCGTGGGATCTGGATCGAACCACCACAACCCGTCGGTGAAATTGCGCTTTCCGATGGTGACAACCGCATCGGGCAGGTCATCGTTGGGATCGATTCCGGTTCTGATTTCCGATACCGCACCTTGTTCGTACGTGTCCAGACCGTTGTCTCTGCGGACGCGGGCGACCGTCTTGCTGGAAGCAAACGCGGTCGTGATATCGGCAAAGCGTACCTCAACTTCGATGGAGACATCCTGTAACGCAACCATGTGCTTCGTCCATGCTTCACACGCGGTGCCGACATTGAGTTCGATCGAAGGATAGTACGCCGCAAACTCGCCCGTTGGGTCGTCAAATTGAACGTTGCAGACGATGCTCGCGCCGGCTTTCGTCTTACGCGAGTTGTTCGGACATTGATCGTCGCAATCGTTGACGCCGTCGTCGTCGGAATCCAACTGCGAGCATGAACAACCGAATCCATCGGTCAGTTCGCCAACAGGCGTGCCATCGCATTCGTCTTCGTCGTCGACAATGCCATCGCCATCCGCATCGTCCAGGGTCGAAAAAAGGATGTCGCGTTTGTCGTCCAAGCCGGTGACGTCCGGCTGCTCGTCATCGACGACATCGGTATTCGGAACGATCACTTTGCCGGTGTCGCATCCCACAGTACAGAACAGAAATGTGGCTAGACAGACTCCGAGCCAGTTTTGATTGATCTTCATTTCCCCTCCCCCTTAAAGATCAAAGCACCCCGTGTGCGGGCGACGGGTTGGTCGTCCGCGAAGTGTTTGATCTTCCAATCGAACCTACGATTCGCCGGGGGCAATCGTCACAACGATCAAGTTGGGTTCGATATGTTCAGCCGATCTTGACGCATCACGTCCGAGAATCAGCCGTTGGCGGTGGGGATCGGTTGATTGTGGCAAATGGGAGGCTTGCGCCGATCGCGAGGCGTCTGGCGGGCAAGTGGAAGGGGCAAATAAAAAACCCCGGTGGCGATAAGCGCCACCGGGGTCAGGTGTTCAACAATTGGTTTGGACTTGGAGCTTACTGCACAGGAACCTGCTCAAAATCCTCGCCGCAAACTTCGATGTACTCGAGAAGCACACCTTCTTCTTGCTGACTGGTTTCCGTCCGCAAGCGAATGTCGATGCAGGACTCGCCGTCAGCGTCAGAAATGTCAGCCGTTTCGGTGACAAACACATTTGGCGCGAGGTCAGGAATGTTCAGCGTGTCGCCGACAACCCAATCACCTTCATCACCGCCACAAGGACGCCATTCAACAATGAACAGGTCATTGTCTGATTCGAACAACGACGCCCACTCGAAACGGATGAACAAGCCAAGATAGCCGTCAACGATGATGCCTTCCTGCACGACCTTGGTCTCCTGCTCAAAGATCGGGATGATGTTGAACTGATCATCCTGGAGACGCAGTCTTTCGTCGACGATCGAAGCATTGTCATCGGGATCACCACCCTGCTGCTCGTCTTCGAATTCAATCCAACCGTTGCCGACGGTGTTGCTGTCGGGACGATCGAAATCATCACGGAACGGACAGAGATCGACAACGCCGCAGTCTGGCGGATTCTGAAGCAGGTCGTCAGCTGACTGGTACACCACCGCACCGACCGTTGCGACCGAACCGTCACCAACCGCCGACTCGAAGAAGTCGACGCCGAGGAACGTGTAGCATCCGCCATCGTCGAACTGGGAAAGTTCATCGTCCGTATCGAGACGGTTGACTTCAAACGCCATCAGGTCACGGGCTGCAATGCTGTTGAAGAAGTCGAGGTTCAGACCGGCAGCATTAAGCGGCAGGTCAATGATCAACAGTGAACCACCAACGCCCGGAGCCGGACCAACGCTGATGTAGCGGGTGTTCTGCGTTCCCTGAATCGTCGCACGGTCGTTACCATCTTTACCAAGGAAGCTGTCCAGACGCAGGACCGAGCAAATGCCTTCGCCGCCTTCACGCCAGATGAACATCCGCATCGTGATCGGGTTGTCCGCACCATCGAGGTCGTAACGCTGTGGGACGGCTGCACGGTAGGCAACGGTTCCGACACCGCACGGGCCCAATGAAGGCTCGAACGTGTTGACGGGTTCAAAAGCTTCACCCTGCATCTGATTAAAGGCTGCGTAGGTGCCGCCAGGAATCGTGAAGAACTGATCGATGAACACGCTGTTGAACAGGGCCGGACCAGGTGCACCATCAGCACCGTCCTGACCGTCGAGGCCATTGCTGCCAGCCGGGCCAGCGGGACCTGCGGGACCTTGCGGACCAGGCTCACCGTCAAGACCGTTTGAACCAGCGGGGCCAGCCGGACCTTGCGGACCTTCAGGACCCTGTGGGCCTTGCGGACCCTCTGGACCACGACCATCGAGCACGTCGATCACACCGTCGGTGTTAACGTCTTCGCTGTAACCGCAGATGTCTTCCGGATCGATCGAAGGCTCAACATCCGGCGGGCAGAAGCACAGGCCTTCGCCTTCAATACCGCGAACGCGAGCGGTTTGCTCGACGGGTTCGCCTTCTCCACCCTCATCGTCACAGGGGTAGTAGTCGAGGCAGTTGCCGAACTCGTCCTGAAGCAACGGGTGGCAGAAGTCCTTGATACCGTTGGTGTTGATGTCCCAAACGCTGTCGCCATCCGCGCCGTCTTGACCATCAGAACCGTTCGAACCATTGGAACCATTGGAACCGTTTGAACCACTCGGGCCTGCGGGACCAGCGGGGCCAGCCGGACCGGCGGGACCTTGTGGGCCTTCAGGACCTTGCGGACCTTCTGTTCCAGGAAGTGACTGACCATCTTGTCCGGGTGCGCCAGGCTCACCTTGTGCACCGGGTTCGCCTTGTGCACCTGGCTCACCTTGTGGACCGGCAGGACCTTGCTGGCCTGCGTTTTGCGGACCGAACAATTGCAACGCAAGGGCACCGATCCCAAAGAGATCGCGTACCCAGTCTTGCACGCCAAACAAACCATTGCTGCCACCGACACAACCGGTCATCATCAGACCGCCAGCCGGCGCGACGAACAGCGCGGCAGCGACGACCGCACCCGTCAATTTTTGTCGCGACTTACTCCAACCCTTAGCTTTCATAAGCTCTCGCTCCTTTTCTTCCTCAAGAGAAAAGTGGCCGTATTTAACTTCGTGTGATGGTGACCCAGCCTGTCCGAGACACACACGTTTATTGATTTTGATTCAGCACTATTTGGAAACTTGCTTTTTGCCCTAACACGAGACAGGTGCAATCCTCTTCGTCTTGGTTTGGACATTTCAAAATTGCAACG
>JAUIEW010000298.1 GCA_030429365.1 Phycisphaerae bacterium | reverse complement strand
GATCATGAACGCCGAACTGCTCACCTCGCCGTTGTTTGAACGATCGTCGCCTCTCCAATGATCGCAAAGCGTCTCGCGATTGCGCGCGGTGATGTCCCAAGGATAGCGCAGCAGCGTCGCCTCAACTTCGCCGGTTGGGGCTTGTTGCCTCAATTCGGTGCAGCCCTTTTCGTCGCAAAGCATCGCCGGCGACACCGTCTTTGCGAGATTGGCATCGCACGCAATGTAGACGATGTCATCGCCGCAGACACCGATGAACGGCGCCTCGCGAAACTCGACCGATTCGTTGATCAGCCAGCGCCCGTTGACGAGCACATCGCCGGCAGAAGCTGGTTGATTCGCGGGAATCTGGCAACGTTCACCGCCCACGTCGGCGATCCATTCGCGCATCCACACACCATCGACCGATCGCCCCAGGCTGACAGCCGCATGGTCGAGCAACGTCTTGCGCCCGGCAAAAAGTTCGAACACCGATCGCCAGTAGACCATCGGCAACAGATCGACCCATCGGGCATCTTCGAAAAGAATCAAGGAGGACATGGGCGTCAGTATAGCAGTCCTCGATCCGGTTGCCATATTGTTGTGGCGCCGCCTGGCATGATGAGGCCGTAAGACTATTGCACTTGCAAGCAGGCATAAAAAAAGCCCACCGCAAAGCGATGGGCCAAAAAGAGTCCAAGCGGTAACCGCCGATGTCGATGGTTTGGCGTTTTGGCGAACCCTAAACAACTAAGGCGGGTAGACCTCCGTGGCCAGGACGTCCCGTCGTGCGGGCTTGTCCGCGAGCCATGTATGAGTGACTCCCTAAGGTTCGCTTCACGGTCCGCACAAAACTATGCCCCCTGTCGGGCATCGCAGTCGAACCGATTGGACGTCTTAACTATAGCATCGTCACGCGGGCAAAAAAAGCGTGAGTTCGAATTAGCAGAGGTTTCACAATCGCACGCAAAACGTTGATTTCTTGCGCGAAAAAAACTTGCATTTTGCAATTCACACGACTCGCCTGCTTGCCTCCCAGACTGAATTTATTCTAATCTCATGTGCAAACTGATCTTAGTGGCGCAGCGCTCAATTTCGACAAAGATTCAGGTTTGTAATGAGCCGATCGAATTTAAAGAAAATCGATCTATACTCCGCTGCAGCGGCGACGCATTCTTGAGAGGCCCTTGATGCAGGAAAACCGACTCGACAAAAATATTCTGCAAACGCTTGACGCCAAGCGCAAGTGCCTGATGCCGTACGTGACTGCCGCTTATCCGAATCTGGATGTCACCGCCGGGTTATTGGACCGTTTTGATCGAATCGGCTGCCCCGCGGTCGAAATCGGCTTTCCGTTTTCTGATTCGATCGCCGACGGCCCTGTCGTGCAGGATTCATTCAACCGCGCCCTCGATGCCGGTTTCAAAATCGATGCATTGTTTGACCGCATCGCCGACATCCGCCCCAAACTCAGCACAGCCCTCATCGCCATGGTGTCGATGTCGATCGTCAGTCGATTGGGGGTCGACACTTTCATGAAGCGAGCGAGCAAATGCGGGTTCGATGCGGTGATCGTCCCCGACGTACCCGTTGACGAATCCGAAAGCCTCGATCAAACGTGCACCGCCCACGGACTGCGCTGCATCCTCATGTGCGCACCGACGTCATCGACACAGCGGCAAGCCGAAATCGCCAAACACGCGTCGGGTTTCATTTACGTCATCGCGGCAAAGGGCATCACCGGTGAACGCAGCGCCGTTGACAGCCAACTGCCGACGATGGTCGGACAGTTGCGCGGTGTGACCAAGACGCCACTCATCGCCGGGTTCGGCATCGGGTCGGCTGATCAGGTGCGCGACGTTTGCAGCGTCACCGATGGCGCCATCGTAGGAAGCGCCATCATTCGTCGCATCACCGAAGCCGTCGATTCGAAACTTTCCAACGACAAGATCGTTCAAACGGTCGGCGATTATGTCGAATCGCTTTACGCCGGCACACGCTAACCAGAGTAATAACCTAGTCAAACAGACATCCAGAGGACTTCGCCGTGAACGCAGAAAACAATCAGGCAGCCAACACCTCCAAGAAAAGCGGTCCGCTTTCAACCATCGCTCTCGTGGCCTTCGCGATCGTCGCCGGCATTCTCGTGCAGGAATCGACGTCGATGCCCGAAAGCGCCGTCAAATGGGGCAAGGATTTGCAGGTGGCGCTGGCTGCTTCCGGCACGGAAAGCAAACCGATCCTGCTGAATTTCACGTCGCGCGGCTGCAAGTACTGCGTCCAGATGGAAAAGGAAGTCATCGTTCAAGACGACATCAAATCCACGATCGAAAAATACATCCCGGTCAAACTCGATGCGTTCGACAACAAAGAGGCGTCGGCCCGCTACGACATCGACGCTCTACCGGCGTACGTGATCGTCGACGCCAATGGCAAGAAACTCGGCATGGTCGATGGGTTTCAACCGGCTGGCCGATTCAAGGAATTTCTCGACAAGGGATTGGCGCTCGCCCAAACGAAAACGCAGTAGGCGTCAACTCACCCGATGATCGGGCCGCCCTTTAGACGCTTGGCCAAATATCGCCCGGTGTAACTGGCTGATGATTTCGCGATCGTCTCGGGCGTGCCTTGCGCAACAACACTCCCGCCGGCATCCCCGCCTTCCGGTCCCAGATCGATCACCCAGTCGGCCCGCTTGATCACTTCGAGGTTGTGCTCGACGACCAAGAGCGTGTGGCCCAGATCAACCAATCGATCGAACACTTTCACCAGGCTGTCGACGTCGGCGATATGCAACCCGGTTGTCGGTTCGTCGAGGATGTACATGGTGTGACCGATGGCCGACTTACCCAACTCTGCCGCCAACCGCGTGCGCTGCGCCTCACCGCCCGAAAGGGTCGCGGCGGACTGCCCCAACTCGACGTATCCAAGCCCAACATCGAGCAATGCGCGAAGCGGCTGATACACCTTGGGAATGTTTTCAAAAAACGATGCCGCTTCCTCAACGCGCATCGCCAACACATCGGCAATGTTTTTCCCGCGATAGCGCACTTCCAGCGTCTCGCGGTTGTAGCGCGTCCCGCCGCACGTTGCGCACTCGACGTACACATCGGGCAGAAAGTGCATTTCAATCCGCCGCACGCCCTGGCCCTGGCAATCTTCGCATCGCCCACCGACGACGTTGAAACTGAATCGGGCGTGGGCGTAACCGCGGATCTTCGCCTCGCGGGTCAGCGCGTATTGGCGGCGAATCTGATCGAACGCCCCGACGTAGGTGGCCGGGTTGCTGCGCGTGGTTCGGCCCAGCGGCATCTGATCGATTTCGATCACGCGGTCCACCAGATCGAGATTGGACACACCATCGCAAAGCCCGGGCCGAGGCCCGCTGCCGTTGATCGATCGCGCCAGCGCCCGCCAGAGAATGTCGCCAACCAGCGTGCTCTTACCGCTACCCGACACACCCGTCACGCAAACGAGGCAGCCGAGGGGAATCGTGGCATCGACCGACTTGAGGTTGTTCGCGCGGGCGGCTGATATTTCGATGGTGCGCTTGGGATCGATCGCGCGGCGTTTCTTCGGTGTTTCGATCGAGCGCCGACCCGAAAGGTACTGCGCGGTCAAAGAATCTTCGGCGGCTAACACGTCAGCCAACGTCCCTTCGGATACCACCGCACCACCGGCATCGCCCGCGCCGGGACCGATGTCGATGACATGGTCAGCCGCTGCGATAACCTCTTCGTCATGCTCAACGATCAAGACCGTGTTGCCCAAATCGGTCAGCGTTCGCAGCGTCGCCACCAACCGTTGGCTGTCGCGTTGGTGCAATCCGATGGTCGGCTCATCGAGCACATAGCAAACGCCGGATAAGCCGCTACCGATCTGCGTCGCCAATCGCAGACGCTGCGCTTCACCGCCCGAAAGCGTGTTGCTGGGTCGATCGAGCGTGAGGTATTCCACGCCGACTTCGCACATGAAGTTCAACCGCGATCGGATTTCGCGCAGGATCGGCTGAACAACGGGTTCCAACACGGGATCGAAAGTCAGTTCGTCGAAGAACGATCGGGCCTGTTCGATGCTTTGTGCGCATGTTTCGGCGATATTCAAACCAGCGATGCGGACGGAGCGGGCGGCTTGCGCGACCCGCTGACCGTGACATTCGGGACAAGGCGCTTCCGACATGTACCCGTGTAGACGCTCTTTGACTGAATCCGAATCGGTCTTCTCCCAGCGTTGCCGCAGGAACGATGCGACGCCCTCAAAGCCCGCACCGTCACCACGCAGTAGTATCTTTTTTTGGTCAGCCGACAACGACTCGTACGATGCGTCGGGCGACACCTCGAACCTGTCACAGAATTTTTGAATGATTTTGGGGATCGATGCCGACCGTTGGGAAGCGGACCCCAGCGCTGCGATCGCCCCACCCGACAGCGCCCGACTCGGATCGGGCACGAGCAGCGATTCCTCGAAATCCAGAAAAGTGCCAATGCCATGACACTTTTTGCATGCACCATGGGGCGAGTTGAAGCTGAACATCCGCGGCTTGAGTTCGTCAAGCGTCACTTCGGGATGATCCGGACAGGCGAAGCTCGTGCTGTATGCGGAATCCTCAAATTGACCGCGGGACGTTTCGGTCGAGATGATGATGCGCCCCTTGCCAATCTCCAGCGCCAACTCGATGCTGTCGGCGATGCGGGTGGCGACGTCCGGCTTCGCCGCAATGCGATCAACGATCACGTCGATCTTCTTAAGACCGCCCAGCTCCAGGTCAGCCGCGTCTTCCAGGTGAACGGTTTCGCCATTGATGCGGGCGCGCACGAATCCTTGCTTGGCGATGTGCTCAAGCGCGTCTTTCGCCGAATCGTCCTCCCCTATCGCAAGCGGCGCGATCACCAGAAAGCGCGTCCCCTCCGGAAAACGCAAAACGGCATCCACAATCTCCGAAGTGCGCTGCCGCGTGATCACCCGACCGCACGCCCAACACGACGGCGTCCCCGCTCGCGCAAAAATCAATCGCAGGAAATCATAGATCTCGGTCGTGGTCGCGACGGTGCTGCGCGGACTGCCGTATGCGATGCGTTGTTGAATCGCGATCGTCGGAATCAACCCATCGATGCGTTCGACATCGGGCTTGGGCATCTGGGCAAGCATCTGTCGGGCGTGCACCGAAAGCGATTCGACGTAACGCCGCTGCCCTTCCGCATAAATCGTGTCGAAGGCGAGACTGCTCTTGCCCGACCCCGAAAGCCCCGTCACCACCGTCATCTGCTCGCGTGGGATGGCCACATCGATGCCCTTCAGATTGTGCTGGCGGGCGTTGTGAATCTGTATGAACTTGTGGGTCATGAATTCAGACCGTCGAATCAAGCGATTGGAGCCAAAATCCCGATGAGGGAACAATGTCTTGTTTTAGCGGACAAACCGGTCGGGGGAATAA
>JAUIEW010000297.1 GCA_030429365.1 Phycisphaerae bacterium | reverse complement strand
CCCGGGTATCCAAGGTCGCGTGTTTCGGGTGACCGATGTGCGTGAAGGAATCCATGTGGAGATCGGCGGACGAATCACGTTCGATCGGTTCAGCGATGTTTTGAAACCAGAAGCCGAACGCTTGATTGAGCAGGTGGCGGCAAAGACGGTGGGGCACAACACGATCATCAAGATCACCGGACACACCACCCGTGAGCCACTGCCCAAAGATTCGGCGTGGAGCGATCAATGGGGGCTGTCCTACGCCCGCGCTGATTCTGTCAAACGTGTGCTGGTGCGTAACGGTATTCGTCCCGCTCGAATTCGCCTGGTGGCGGCGGGAGGGGAAGCGCCGGTGCTTCGCCAGGCCTATGAAGAACGCGAAATTGCGCTGAACCGGCGCGTTGAAATCGTCGTGACCGAAGCCACGATCGATGATTACAACGATTCGGAGACGCAGAAAGACATGCAGGAGAGATGACCAATGGCTGACCAACCAGACAACACTGAAGTTTCAGTGGCGCCAGAGGGCGGCGGGAAGAAGAAGCTCAAGGTCATGTTGCTCATTTTTGGGCTCCTGGGGCTTGAAGGCGGCGGAATCTTCTTCGCGACCAAGATGATGTACAACAAGCCGGAAGAGAGCATGGCGGCAGAGGTCACGGATGAAGACAAGCTGATGCAGTCTTTGAAGGACCAGGTCGAGATCGCCCTGCCGGAATTGAACGCCTACAACAAACGGGATGGGCGGTTGTTTCTCTACAACCTGCAGGTCACGATCCGTGTTCAATCAGACAAGAAAGATCAGGTCGAGGAGATCATCGGCCTGCGTGAATCAACCATAAAGGACCGTTTCAATACTGTTATCCGCAGTGCGGACTCGAAATTCCTCAATGAACCCGAGCTTCAGACCATTCGCCGGCAGCTTCGACATGAGCTTGAGAACATCCTGGGAGACGATCAAATGATCGTGGAATTGCTGATTCCGAAATTCTTCCAGTCGCCAGCAAACGTTTAATTACGGTTGCCCCACCTGCAGTACCGATAATACACGTGCGCCAGACGGAGCGATTGCGAATGCCGCAATTGCCCAGCACGTTATTGTCTTGATACGAGCCATTCGGCAATGGATCAAAACGAAATCGATGCCATGATGGGTGACGACTCGGGCGATGATTCGCAGAATCAAAACGATTCGGGCGAATTGTCGCAGGCGGATATCGATGCCGCGATGGGTAACGCGCCTTCGCAACCGGCTGCATCCGATGACACATCCGACGCGGGCGACGACGCAGGTTTCAGCCAAGCAGACATTGACGCCTTGATGGGCGGCGCCCCGGCGGCTGATACCAACGAGGAATCCGATTCCGCGCCCGCAACCGCCGAAGCACCAGCGCTCGATTCTGAAGGTCGACCGCTCGACGAAATGGGTGCTGCCATGGCGGCTGCCATCGCAGAAGAGAAAGCGGCGGCCGAGGCAAACGCGGCGGCCAACCCGAATCCCGCAGACCTGCCCCTCGAAGAAATTGAACTGCCTTCTTTCGATCAGGAAGAAGTCTACACCGAATACACACAACCGCTCAGTCTCCTCCATGACGTCCAACTGCACGTCAAGATCGAACTCGGGCGAACACGCATGTTTGTTGAGGATGTGCTTCGTCTCAGCGAAGGCAGCGTGGTCGAACTCGATCGTCTGGCAGGCGACCCCGTGGATGTTTTCGTCAACGATCGATTGATTGCCAGGGGTGAAGTCCTGGTGCTCAACGACAATTTCTGCATTCGTGTCAGCGAAATAATCTCGAATTCGGAAGACCGTGCAGCCGGCTAGCCTGGCAACCGCGATCAACACTCAAGTCAAAAGCGAGGTGTCGAATGGAGTCGACCAAACGTTTCGCAATCACTTTCGTCGCGATGGTGGCAGTGGTCACATTGCCTGCGCTGGGTGAGGATCAACCCCGCGCCAACACCGGTGTCGAGTTGGTTGAGCATCGCGACATACCCGATGCACAAAATGATCAACAATTCGTCGACGCTGAGTCCGGAGAGATTCGCTACGCGATTGTCCAGAGTGATGAGGTGCAGGTCGATGACGTTCAGACCGATGCGACTGGCGAAGTCGTGGCTGACGAAGCCTACGCCGACATGACGCTGGAAGACGAAAACGCACACGCTATCGAGACAGCCGATGTCGGGATGGGTGAAGAGGCGTTGATTCCGCGGCGCCAGTCGCGCGAATCATCGGAGGAAATCATTCGCGCGGGACAGACTTCTGTGCCGTGGTATCGCAGTCCGTTCGCCGCGCTGGTGGTTGTACTCGGTGTGATTGGTGCGGTGGCTGCGGGGGTTCGGCGATGGGTGCCAGCTGCTCGGGCGGTGTCGTCAGATCAGATGCGTGTTGTGGGACGAACGGCGATTTCATCGAAGCAGTCAGCCGTCCTGCTTCACGTTGGTAAACGCGTTGTGCTTTTGGGCGTGACGTCCGATCGGGTCAACACCTTGGCAGAGATCACGGACGAATCTGAAGTCGCTCAGTTGGTGGGGCAGGCGAAGTCGGCGGACTCGAAAGCGCAAGGATTTGATGCGGCTGGCATCGCGTCCGTCGGGATGAAGGCCAGTGAGTTTGATGCGGCGCTGGCCCGCGAATTCGAGCAGTACGAAGAAAGCCAAGCAAACACCCAGACAACTGAAGACAACAGCCAGGCGACCAAAGGCAACACCCAGACAATTGACATCGCCACCCACCCGGAGGTCGAGGCGGCGATGCCCCAGGATGTCGTGGAAGTATCCGAAACGCCTGAACCGGTTGAAGCCCCCGTCGCAACTGAACCCGTGACGACGGAGGCCAAGAAGTCCAATGGTCAGCCCCCCAAGCATTTGAATGATCTACTGGCGCGGCTTCGCTCGTTTCAAAAGTCGTAGTCAAAGTCTCAATTGCCGCAGTAACGTTGTCAATCGAATTGGCGCTAAGGAGTAGCGCATGTTGTTCGAGCATGGATGCTCACATCGCAGACGTTGGTTGATGTTCGCCCTGATCACGCTGGTCGTGGTCAGCGCGATGTCGACCGCATCCGCGCAGGCGTCGACCGGCATCGACAATCCGGCTGGCATTCCAGACCTGCGCGGCGTCCTACCGACGGCTGACAGCGCCAAAGGCGTCACATCCACGCTTCAAATCCTGGTGTTGATGACGGTGCTGACGTTGGTGCCGGCGCTGCTCGTTTTGATGACGAGCTTCACCCGCATCATCGTCGTGCTTGCATTGCTTAGACAAGCGTTGGCCACCCCGCAACTGCCGCCCAGCCAGGTGCTCCTCGGGCTTTCCATGTTCATCACCATTGCCGTGATGGCCCCAACCTTCGACAAGGTCTACACCGAAGCGGTGACGCCATACCTGGAGAAGGAGCTATCACAGCGCGAGGCCCTCGACATCGGGATGGGGCACATGCGCGATTTCATGTATCGCCAGATCGAAGCATCGGAGAATCACGAAGACATCTACTTGTTTGAAGAGTACCGGCGGGGCGCGCCGATTCCGGAAGACGAGAGTTTGCGATTGGCCGACGTCAAAACGACATCGCTGATTCCTGCGTTTATCTTGAGCGAGTTGAAGACCGCGTTTGTCATGGGGTTTCGGATCTACCTTCCGTTTCTCGTGATCGACATGGTCATCGCGTCAATTCTGATTTCGATGGGCATGATGATGTTGCCGCCCGTTTTGATTTCGTTGCCGTTTAAGTTGCTGCTATTTGTTCTTGCAGATGGTTGGCATCTGATCGTGCAGTCGCTCTTGTATAGCTTTTTGTAACCTTGCAGGGGCCGCGGCTTGTTGGTCGCGGCGGATTGGAAGCAGGCGAAATGGAATTCACCGAAGCACTCGACATGGGACGCAACGCATTCATGATGGCGCTCATGACCGCGGCGCCCATCTTGCTCATCGGGTTGGGTGTCGGTCTTGTTATCTCGCTGTTTCAAGCCGTCACGCAATTGCAGGAGCAAACGCTGACGTTCGTCCCTAAAATCGCGGCAATGATCGTGGCGGCGATGTTCTTCATCCCCTGGATCGCGACGCGGATGCTCGACTACACGCAATCGCTTTTTACGTTTAACCAATGGTAAACCAGCATGGCCAACGACGACATCCTCATGCTGCTGACGCGCGGCCCGCTGTTTCTACCGCTCTACGCGCTGGTCATGTTTCGCATCACCGGACTCATGATCGCGGCGCCGCTTTATGGCAGCACGACGGTGCCGGCGCGAGTCCGTGTGGGGTTGTCGGCGGTCATTGCGTTGGCGATGTTTCCCGTCGTCGCCCCGAGCCTTCCGACCGATTTGAATTGGGCGACCGGTCTCGTCGGCGTGTTTGGCGAGTTGGTCATTGGACTGGTGCTGGGGTTGACCACGACGATCGTGTTTACCGGAATTCAGTTGGCAGGCATGGTCATTGGCCAACAGGCAGGACTCGGATTGGGGCAGGTCTTCAATCCGGCGCTCGATTCGAACACGACGATCATCGGGCAGCTGTTCTTTCTGGTGGCGTTGACCTCGTTTGTATTGATGGGCGGTCATCGCGAGTTGATGCGGGCGCTGCTCGACACGTTCTCGACGATTCCGGTTATGTCCTATCGCACCGAGCCGAAAATTCTGGATCTGCTGACCGACGTGTTGACCTCGAGCATGGTGACGGCGCTGCGTCTGGTCGCGCCTGTTCTCATGTCGTTGTTCATCACCACGCTCGTGCTCGGATTTGTTTCGAGAACGATGCCACAGATGAACATTCTGTCGGTTGGATTTGTGGTGCGGACGCTCGTGGCGCTCGCCGTTGCCGGGCTTGCGCTGTCAGCCGCAGACGGACTCTTTGATTCGGTATTTACAAGAACGATCACGGACAGCCGCTTGATCTTCAATTGATCAAACGGACCAAGCAAGACAGTCGGATGGGGACCTAAAAGTCAATGGCTGATCACGCTGGAGAAAAAACCGAAGCCGCAACGCCCAAACGCAGGCAGGAAGCCCGCGAGAAGGGACAGGTCGCCAAAAGCCAGGACCTTTCGGCGGCGGTCGTGACGTTGGCGGCGCTGCTGGCGATCCAATTCCTCGGCCCGACGATGTGGAAGAAACTGCTGGGGTTGATGCAGGTTGGATTGCAGCCGGCAGAATCGCTGACCGGTGGCGATTTGGGTGCGATGGCTGGCTCGTTTGCGGGCGTGATGATGTGGATGTTGGTGCCGATTCTTGTGATCGTATTCATCGCGGCGCTGGTGACGTTGTATTGGCAGGTCGGTTGGCTCTTCACGTGGCACCCGGTGACGCCGTCGCTCTCGAAGATCTATCCGCTGCAAGGCATCAAGCGGATGTTTTCCCCGCGGACGGCTGTCTCGACCGCGATCAACATCGGCAAGATGACGCTGATGGTCGGCGTCGTTTACTGGACCGTTTCAAGCACGATCAGCCAGA
>JAUIEW010000296.1 GCA_030429365.1 Phycisphaerae bacterium | reverse complement strand
AGGTTACGCCGTTGTCCGTGCTACGTGCGTGGAGAATATCGTCATCGGTCCCGATCGTCCCCTCAAGGTCATCATCGGATTCCCAGACGGTGATCCAGATGCCGGAACCGTCTGTCGTTAGCTCGGGATTGTAGTCGTCTCGGTGACTCGTATAGGCACTGCTGTTGAGCGGTGCCTGAGCGGTCCAGGTTGCACCGTCGTCCGTGCTTCGTGCGTAGAAGATATCGTAACCGAAGCCAATCGTATCGTCGTACCTGTCCGTTGATTCCCAGACCGCAATCCAGTTGCCCGCGCCATCCGTTGCCACATTCGGATCGTAATCATCCGAGTTATTGTCAACATCAGCTCTGGAGTTGAGCGGTGCGGGAGCAGACCACGTGGCACCGTTGTCGGTGCTCCTTGCGAAGAAGATATCGAAATCGGCGCCGATCGTCCCCCCGAGGTCCTCTTGAGATTCCCAAACTGCAACCCAATTGCCCGCGCCGTCCGTCGCTAAATGGGGCTTGTAATCGTCCCCGGTATCGGTATCTGCATTGGTGTTGAGCGGTACCGGTACCGCCCGATTGACCACACTGTCCAATCCGATGTCGCACTCGTCGGGTACGCCGTTATCGTTGCAGTCCTGCGATGTGCCATCTGCAATGTCGATATCATCCATGACGCCGTTCGTGTTGCAGTCGGCTTCGCAGTCGTTGGGAATGCCGTCGCCGTCGTCATCGAGCCTGTCATCGAAACCCGGACAGGCATCATCGAAATTGCAAACACCGTCGTGATCACTGTCGCCACCCATCGCGTCACAAGGTGTTTGGGTTACGTGAATGATTAATGCACCGGTTGTCGTGATGTCCTGCTCAAGAACAAAGCCCGCCGGTGCGATCAGCGCGCCAAACGATCCGATGATTTCGTTTGAATTGCCAATAACCGTCCAACTGTCGTTGAGAGAGGGTGAGTATAGAGAGGTATCGAGTTCCAACGTGCTGCCGTTGGAGTCGATGAACGAATTCTTTTGGTCGCTGTCGATGGTGGAAAGACCCATGGCGCCATTGGCTGTCGGAACAATCTCCAGCGTCCCGTCCGCGCCGATGCTCACTTTCTCAGGACCGCCGACGCTAGCCGAAAGTCCGAGCGCAGCATCACTACCGATAATCTTCAGACGCCCTGGCGATCCAACGTCTCCAATTCCTATCGCGAAGTCCACATTGAGATTTCCCCCCGAAATGCTCATCAAGCCCGGGCCGCCGAAACCGATTGCAAGCGTTTCGGTACTCATGGTTCCACCGCTGAAATCGACGGTGCCTTGATTGCCATCCGTTCCCACGCTAAAGAAACTGTTGAGGGTCAAGTCGCCCGACGACATGGTCAGCGATCCAATGCCCCCCGCCCAACCGACATTAAGAACGTTTGAGTTTTGGCCGGTGCCATTTGCCGTCACGTTGTGCGCGATCTGCGCTTGGTCGCCCAGGAAGGTGTCCGGGACGCGAAGGTCCCAAGTGTTTGGATCGTTCCATGCGCCGTCCTGAACGGAATTGGTGAATGCCCCGCCCGCCAGCGCAGATTGCCCAGTCGCCGTTGTAATCGTAGCGACAATTAGGCATGCGAGGGCGACCTGACTCGATCGTTTGCTCGAATTTGTACCGCCAGATCCGATATTGCGCGAAGAAAGCTGCGTTCTCATCCTGGTCTCCATGGTCTTTTCTCCTGCGTATCTTTGTGTCGATGTGTCGAGCAGCATTCCTTCCGATTTCCGGGCAAATGCCCCTCACACCCCAGACACGCAAAAACACGGAGGACGGGGACAAACAATCCTGTAGAAGGCCAAAAAACGTTATGCTCGATTCAAAATCGCGGATTCTGGTATAATGAAAGCGATGCCAGACATGCCTGAAAACGGGAACCGGGCCGGTTCGGACCAAGATGTGACTGTACTCCTCGATCGTGTGGCCGCGGGCGACTCGGGGGTGGTGGACGAACTCTTGCCAATCGTCTACGCGGACCTGCGCGCGGTGGCTGGCGGACAGTTTCGCGGACAGCGCAGCGATCACACGTTGCAACCGACCGCGCTGGTTCACGAAGCATTTCTTCGATTGGTTAAAGCGCCGGGTGAGGGATTCAAGAACCGCGCCCACTTCATGGCCGTCGCCGCAACGGCGATGCGGCAGATCCTGAAGGACCATGCGCGGGCAAAGTCGGCTGCGAAGCGCGATTCAGGTGGTGCTCGCGTAGATCTCGATCAGATGACAACTCCCTCGGGCAAGCAGACCATCGACGTAATCGATCTGAACGAGGCACTGACGCGACTTGAAGACGCCGACCCGCGAATGTCGCGCATCGTTGACCTGTGGTTCTTCGGCGGACTGACCACCGAAGAGATCGCCGAGTTGCAGGGCGTCTCATCGCGCACCGTCAAACGCCTATGGCGCCAAGCGCGTGCATGGCTCAATTCCGAACTGACCAACGCCTAAGACCCCATGAGCAAAACGAGCGACATTCGCAAAGCGATGGAAGTCTTTGACCAGGTCTGCGACTTGCCGTCCGCGGAGCGATCGGCTGTTCTTGAGAGACTTTGCAATAATGACGCCGAATTGCGCAGCCGCGTCGAAGGTATGTTGGCCAGCGAAAACGACGATGAGGCTTTGCTTGCCGAATCTAAACACGGTATCGGTGCCCAAATCATTTCTGAACAATTGAGTTCAGAGGCCAATAGGGGGCAAATACCGGAGCGAATCGAGCGATACAAGATCATCCGCGAACTCGGACGTGGGGGGATGGGTGTCGTTTACGAAGCGGAGCAAGATTCTCCCAAGCGACGCGTTGCACTGAAGCTGATCCAATCTGTCGGGATGTCGCCAACGCTGAGCAAGCGATTCGAGCGTGAAGCATTCGTGTTGGGCCAGCTCCAGCATCCCGGGATCGCGCACATCTATGAATCAGGCGTGGCCTACATCGAGGGTCACAGTCAACCATTCTTGGCGATGGAGTTGATCAACGGTGAACGCATTACCGCGTACGCGAAAACTCGGAAGCTTAGCGTGCGAGAGCGTCTGGAGTTGATGGCCCGTGTTTGCGATGCGGTGCAGCATGCCCACCAGAAAGGCGTGATCCATCGCGACCTCAAGCCAGCGAATATTCTCGTCGTCGAACAAGGCAGCAGCAGCGGCGCGAGCACAAGTGCCACGAGCGGGAACTTCTCGATTGATGATATCGGTCAACCGAAGGTCCTCGATTTCGGCGTCGCCCGATTGACAGATAGCGACGTGCATGCCGTAACGTTGCAAACCACCGTTGGCCAGATCGTTGGTACCCTTGCTTACATGAGTCCCGAGCAGGTCGTGGGCGATCCCGCTGGCGTAGATACGCGCTCTGATGTGTATGCGCTTGGCGTGATTCTGTTCCAATTGCTGACTGATCAATTGCCCTTGGACGTTTCTGGAAAGCCTGTTGCCGAAGCCGCGCGTATCATTCGTGATGAGGACCCGGCATTGATCAGCGAGGTCGATCGGGCACTGCGCGGTGATATCAAGACAATCATTGCCAAAGCGCTGGAAAAAGACGCCGATCGACGTTACTCGTCAGCAGCGGAGATATCGGCCGATCTTCGCCGGCATTTGCGGAACGAGCCGATCATCGCACGACCGGCGAGCACGTTCTATCAAATCCGCAAGTTCGCCAGTCGCAACCGCGTGCTGGTCGGCGGCGTGACCGCAACTTTCGTCGCGTTAATCGTCGGCTTACTTGGTACGGCTTACTACCTCGTTGAAGCACGGGAGCAGTTCGCCCGGGCCGAGAATGAACGCGATGAAGCGATCGCCGCTCGCAAAGATGCAGAGAAACAGCGAAAGCGAACCTCCAAAGTTGCCGGATTTCAAGCCAATCTGCTCGGAGATCTTAGCGCAAACGAATTCGGCAAAAAGCTTGTGCAGGAATTGCAGAACGAACTGCGGCTTTCGGAAGCGGAAATGGACGGGAGCGGAACTGAGCGTTTTACGGGCAATCAATTGCTGAATGAAACACTCTCTGAAGTTAATAGCACAAATGTCGCGCGTGCCGTTCTCAGTGGCATGTTAGCCGATCGCGCTCTTAAGAAAATCGATGAAGGTTACACCAAGGACCCGGTGACGGAAGCGCGGCTTCGATATAGCGTGGCGCAAATGTATTCGAACTTGGGCATGCTCAATGAGGCGCTGGATCAATCCCGGTTGGCGTTGGAACTTGAACGCAAGCACCTCGGAAGCGACCACAAGTCGACGCTGGCGTCCATTGATGCCTTGGCAAAGCGATACAAACAGATGGGGCGAGTGGCCGAGGCCGAAAAACTCTTCCGCGAATCGTTGAGGCGGAAACGCCAAGTGCTGGGAGACGATCACAAACTGACCATAACAACGATGGGGCACCTTGCGGCTCTCCTTCAATACAAGGGCGAGTTGGACGAAGCGGTGGAACTGTCGCGTACAGCGGTCGATGGTTCCGAACGTGCATATGGTACCGAGCACGTGCATACATTGCATCGCCGCAATACATACTGCTCACTGCTTCTGGAACTCGGAAGGCTCGACGAAGCGCTGGCGTGCTTTCAGAGCGTCCTTAGGTCACGCGAACGCGTCAACGGCCTCGATCACAAGGAAACAATAGTTGTCCGCAATAATTTGATGGGGACTTTGTTCAAGTCGGGTCGATTCAACGAGGCAGAGCCCGTCGCCCGCGACTTGCTAGCGTCGAATAAGCGGGTCATGGGCGATGAGCATCCCAATACGATTATGGCGATGAACAATCTCGGCGTGGTTCTGTTGAACCAGGAACGTTTGAGTGAGGCCGAGTCCCTGTTCCAAGAGGCCTATGGATCCGGTCGAGAGTGGCTGAATCCAGAACACGAGGTTCGCATGAAGTCCACCAGCAATCTGATTGATGCCTTGCTTGCGCTTGATCGGCCGGCAGAAGCAGAATCATATTGCTACGAGCTTATTGAAACGCGACGTAGTCTCGATCCTCCGCAGCCCGGCTTGGTCGCACAGACATTGGAGCAATTGGGGCACGCCAAGTTTCAGCAACAACACCACGCGGCCGCTCGCGATGCCTGGAGTGAATGCGTTGACTTGCGGGCGAGCATTTCCAACAACCACTGGCTTACGAATCGCGCCCGCAGTGAACTCGGTTCCGCGCTTGCGGCGCTGGGGCATTTGGACGAAGCCGAGTCCATGCTGCTCGACAGCTATCATGCGTTGGAATCCCAGCGAGAGACGATACCACTAATCGCCGGTCGCAATTGCCTTCAGGACGCGCGCCGGCGCATCAGCGATTTGTACCTTGCCTGTGACAAAGTCGAGGAAGCCAAAGTGTGGCGGGCCGACGGCGATTCTGGCCAATAGGCAGTTGAAATAAAGCCAATGTTCTGACCAATGCGTGGGATCACGATGAACGATTCAAACGATATTCGCAGGGCAGTTGAAGTGTTCGACCGGGTTTGCGACCTGTCGCCTGATGAGCGGTTGACC
>JAUIEW010000295.1 GCA_030429365.1 Phycisphaerae bacterium | reverse complement strand
CGCAGCGCTCGTAGATCTTGCAATAAGCTTCGTACATCCGCTCGTAACTTTCGTTGAGCGATTCAAGCGAGGGATTGAAGGAGTAGGCGTCCTTCATCAGAAATTCGCGCGTTCGCAGCACACCGCTCTTGGGTCGTTCTTCGTCGCGGAATTTTGTTTGAATCTGATAAAGTGTCACCGGAAGCTGCTTGTAGCTGCTGACGTACGCCCGAACAATTTCGGTGATCACTTCCTCATGCGTCGGTCCCAAAACCGTCCCGCGGCGGAAGCTCTTGTCGGGCAGATGGACCAAGGTGTTGCCCATGGCCTCATCGCGTCCAGTCTCTTTCCAGAGATCGAGCGGCTGCATCGCAGGCATGTGCAATTCGATTGCACCGGCTCGATTCATCTCCTCGCGGACGATGTTTTCGATTTTTCGGAGGACCCGATGCCCGATGGGCAGGTAAGCGTATGCACCCGCTGCGATCTGGCGGATCATGCCCGCCCGCAGCATCAGCCGATGGGAGGGTACCACCGCGTCGGCGGGTGTTTCCTTAAGCGTTGGGATGAAGAATTGGCTCCAGAGCATAATGTCGGGCACAAATACCGGTTAAAGGGCGACTTTGCAAGGGGATGAATCGAAATGCAATGGCCGGTTGACTGCCCACGTAGAGGGTTCATTATTGACGATAGAGTGAGCTTGGGCCGCCGATAATCGAGGTACATTGGCATAGCGGATCGTAGAATAATGATCGCTGGCACAACCTGAAAATGGGTCGGACCGGTTGGTCTCGCATCGCTCCAACAAAACTGACGATCATAGAATCAGCTCGAATTCTGTTTGGTGTGTTCCAAAGGATTGGACGAACCAAGAAACAAGGCGGAGATTAACAAATGCGACACACGCGTAGCGTTTTAACCAAAGCACTGGCTTTCGGACTCCTGGCCGGAGGGCTCGCAGGGTGCGATGTTGACCTGATGGCCCTGATCGGTCGCGGCGGGCAGAACGGTGACGGCGATCCCACACCGCAAGGTAAGCGACTCGTACGTTTCGAGTCCGCAGACGAATTGGGCGCGTATTTTGTTCAGCAGTCGAAGAACTCGCAGTCGCGGGGCGGCGGCGATTTCTTTTTCGACGAAGACTCGGCGCTGGCAGGTGACGGCGCCGAAGGCGGTGACGCATCACCAGCGCCCACGGCCAACGGTGATGATGCCGGCGGCAGCGTCGGTGCTGATTCGCAAAATGGCGGAAATCCGACTGAACCGCAAGACAATGGCGGGACGGACAACAGCAACGGCAGCGACGGCGACTTCTCCACGACGACCGAGCAGGAAGAAGGCGTCCAGGAAGCCGACGTGATCAAGAATGACGGTGAATACCTCTACGTCCTGAGTCGGGGCAACCTGCGAATCGTCAAGGCGACGCCGGTTGAATCGATGGAAGAGGTGTCCTCGGTTGATCTGCGCGGATACGGATATGATTTGTATCTCGTCGGCGACAAGGTGGTCGCGATCACCACGCCCGAATTCGAAGCCATGCCGGTCGATACGTTCCCGACCGATGATGTGGCCGTTGACAACGTGGCAAACACCACGGAACCCGCCCCCGCCAAACCACCGGCTACCGCTCAGTTCATTGCTGAGTATTTTTATCAGCCGCGCGTGCAGATCACGGTCATCGATGTGGCGGACCGTGCAAACCCGCAGGTTTTGTCACGTACGCAGCTCGATGGCAATGTCAATTCGTCTCGTATGATCGGTGACCGGTTGTACCTCGTGATGGTTCACTACCCAGAATTTCTGCCCTTTATTGCGGAAGATGCGAGAGGGGACGACCTCAAGGGCGGCGATGTCAGCGATGTCATTCCGAACATCAAAGTCGATGTCGACGGGGTAAATGTGGTCGATGCCGACGTGGCTGAGCCGACCGATTTCTATCGTCCGGTTGATCAGGATGGTTGGGGTTTGACGACGGTGGTCAGCTTCGACATTGACACGCCCACCGACTACCAGTCGCAGAGCGTGGTTGGCTATCCGGCCAACGCCTACATGTCGACTGAAGCGTTGTACCTGACCAATACCGACTACAATTATGAAGGCGAGATGCGTGAAACCACGGACATCTACAAGTTCAGCGTGGTGGAGGGCGGTACCGAGTTGGCAGCAACGGGTTCGGTTCCAGGCCGCGTACTGAATCAGTACTCGATGGGTGAGCACAACGGCTTCCTGCGGCTTGCAAGTACCGTTGGTCCGAGCTTCAATCGCTTTGGTCAAAACACGAGTGAGTCGAAAAACAACGTCTACGTGCTCGAACAAGTCGACGATACGCTGACGGTCGCGGGCAGCGTCGAAGGACTGGCGCCAGGTGAGAGCATTCAGTCGGCCCGCTTCCTCGGCGACCGCGGTTTCGTGGTGACGTTTGTTCAGATCGACCCGCTGTTTACGCTTGACCTCTCCGATCCGCGCGACCCGAAAGTCGTCGGCGAATTGAAAGTCCCTGGATTCAGTACGTTCATCACCCCGATGGGCGACAATCACTTGCTGACGATTGGTCGCGACACCAACGATGAGTTCGGTTTTGTCCGAGCGGATGGAGTTCGACTTTCGATTTTCGACGTGACCGATTTCGCCAACCCGGTCTTGTCGCATTCGGAGACGATTGGCAGCGGCGGAGCCTATTCGGAAGCACTGTTCAATCCGAAAGCATTCACGTACTTCGCCCAACGCAACCTCCTTGCATTCCCCGTTGAGATTTATGGGTTCCAAGATGGTGGTTTCGCAGTTGATGATGGCGGCTTCATTGACGTGGACAACGGCCAAGGTGGAGATTCAGGTAGCTCCGATGACCTGGGTGATGTCGAATTGGAAGGTGGCGAGACGCCACCGGGCACCAATTCGTCATCAACGGATCTTCCCAACGAAGGCCAAGGTTCGCCGGGCGATCCGGGCGATCCGGGCGATACGCCGACGACTGGCGGTGGTTCAGGCGGTAGCGTCGGTGTGGCCGTCGATCCTGATGTCGATGAACCCGTTGGAGGCGATGACGTCCCGGTCGATTTCATCGATCTACCGCCGGCGCCCTCAGATTTCTTTTACGGCGTCTATGTCTACGAGGTCACGCCGGAAGGCGGATTCAACAACCTTGGGCGAATCAGTACCGCACCTGAAAACGGGTACTATTACGGTGCCGCATTCTCGCGTGGTGCGTTCATTGGTGACTACATCTACGCGACGACTTCGGACGGCATCAAGGCGGCGATGGTGACCGACGTTGAAGATGTCGTCTCGTCGGTGGAGTTCCCGGCCCCCGACTTCAACGAAGGCCCTTTCGGCGGCTTTGATGATGTTGCCGAAGTTGATGCAGATGTTGCCGAAGCCAGTCCGGAATAGTTCTTTACCGGATTAATTCTTTCGCAGTCACTGACAATCGATAAACGACGATGCGTCGGACGAGGAAATCTTCTTCGTCCGACGCATTTTCTATTGCCCGTATCCAGTTACAATGCGTAGACGCAGAAACATCACACCTAGGACGGATGAATGGATTCGGAATCGACAGACATTGGCGCGTTTCGCGAAGCGCTTTCGACGGCCATGACGAGCATGGGGCTGACGCTCACACCGGCCCAACTTGACTTAATGGCCAGGCATTTCGAGCTTGTGCTTGAAACCAATCGCCAGTTCAACCTGACGCGTATTACCGATCCGTTGGCGGCGGCGACGAAACTTTATGCCGATTCACTGGCGCCGGCCGCCTGGGCTGATGAGGGCGACCTTGCCATCAAGAGCGTGCTGGATATTGGGACGGGCGCGGGGTTTCCTGCGGTTCCACTGGCGATCGCACGGCCGTCGTGGCGGGTTTCCGCAATCGACTCGACGGGTAAGAAGGCGCGATTCGTTCAACAGTGCGCCACCGAACTCGGGATCGAGAACCTGAAAGGCAAGCAGGTGCGGGCTGGCGAGGCGTCGTTTCGTCAGCGGTTCGACATGGTGACAGCCAAAGCCGTCGGAACGCTTCAAAACTGCATCCAAATCGCCCAGCGGCACGTCAATGTGGGCGGGCATCTGATCGTTTTTAAAGCGCGGGGCCTGTCTGATGCGGAGCAGAAGCAGGGCATCATCGAAGCCGAGAACCATCGATTTCAGTTGGTTGATGTTTGCGACTACGGCATACCTGCCGGCGATGATGTGCTCGAACATTGCCTGATCGTGTATCAAAGGGTTGGCCGGTAGGCGTACGGGCAGTGCGGGCGTATAGAGCAGGATTTATTGCTTTACTTTCGTCGGTGATTCTTTCTTGCCGGGCATCTCATCGTTGATCAATTCGATCACCAGCGTAAGAAGCGTTTGCTGCTTCTGAGTCATTTTCGCATCCGATGGCGCGTTGTCTGTCGGCAGCGCATTGGTCGTTGCGTCTGCATTGCCTCCGCCATCGCCGCCAAGGCCACCTGCGAATTGGGGTTTGTCGGCTGATTCGTCCGGGAGCAGGCCATACGATTGCAAAGCCATAATCCACTGAGCCGTTTCGGGAAACGATTCGGACTGTTCAATCGGCTGATTGCTTTTTTTGAATTCGTCTTCGCCCCGCGCTCGGCGCATCCTGTTTGATCGGGCACGTGCCGTCGCGGGCGGTTCAAACTCTTCATTGGCGGCTTGGCTGGCCAACTGCCATAGTTCTTCGGAATTCTGCGACAGAACATTGCCGACACGAAGCTGCACATCTTCCGCCCCGATCGTTGAGAAGTCATTGACGACTTCGGCAAAGTTGTCGCTCGAGATGCGCACGAGATACTGTCGCGAGTTGACAGGTGTTTCGTAGTTCCCCTCATGCCCGACATAATACGATTCGCATTCAAGCGCGTTGCTTTCGTTCGTGACGACCTCGTCGGCTTCGACGCCATTTTCGTTTTCTTCTGAATTTGCATAGCCGCGCGAAGTCGCTGCAGTCTCGATCGGGCGAAAACTGTTTCGTCCCAAAAATGCCTGCAACTGTTTTTCGCCCGCGACCTGTTGTTCAAGGTTGTCGAATGAGACTGACAGTTGCAGTGGCTCATTTGGAAACGGATGACTCGCGACAACCGTGGCATCTGCGCCGGCTATCAGTTTTTGCTCGAGCGTCATATCGGCGTCGAACTTCGCGAGTTGTCTCGACGGTTGTTCGGTGTGATCTGAGGCCGGCGCTGGCGGGGGTGGACTGGCGTCGGCTGCGTCTTTTTCCGCCTCACCCAGTTCGGTGTCGGCTTGTGTTACCAATCCAAACGATTCGGTGACCGCATGGGCATTGACTTCATCCAATGCAGGTTCAGCACGCTCGGACTTTGGTGCTGATTCCGCTTGCACCGCATGAGTGCCGCTTTGACGACTCAGCGGTTCGACGCCCCCAGCATCGTCGCCAACGGCTGGGATGGACGCGTCTGCGATTCTGGATTCTGCGAAGCTCAATCGCATGTCGGATTCCGCGGATGACATGGTCGGTTGCACGTCTTTGGCATCGGAACTCTTGGCCCGCTCTTTCTTGAACACGGCGTCGTCAAAGTCC
>JAUIEW010000018.1 GCA_030429365.1 Phycisphaerae bacterium | reverse complement strand
CGCCGTTACCGCCCGCATCCGCGTCGAACGAATCGTTGAGGCTGACGCCGTTGGTGAAGTTGGTGGGAATCAGATCGATGCCCAGCCAGCCGTTGTCGTAGATCGAGTTGGCCGACAAACGCATGGTCGCGGTGGGTCCGACGCGCACGCCATTGAAAATATGCCCGGCGATGACATTGTCGATGACACGAGCACCGTCCACGGAGTAGCCTGAGAAGTTATCAACGTTGATCCCCCAGACACTGCCGAGAGAAGAATTGCCGTTGGCGTCGAGCCCGATGGTGTTGCCGCTGATTTCGATATTGGAGGTCGTCCCCCAGAAGTAAATCGCCCAGCCGAACAGTTGGCCAGCGTGATGCGGTCCCTGGCCACGACCGAGTATCCCGGCAATACGATTGTTGCGAATCACGATGTCGTGGTTCTCGGAGTCCATATTGATGCCCATCGTGCAGGCAAGGTTGCCTTGGGCGAGGCCGTCCGGCGTCGTACCGATCCAGTTGTTTTCAATCAACGTATCCTGAGTCCATGCGAGTTGAACCGCCGCGCCGGCAGGAAGCCCCTCGCTGTTCCAGGTACCGTACCCGGTCAGGAAGTTGCGATCGAGTGTGGCCGGACCGCCAATGCGGTTGTTCATCGCTGGATCTGAACTGCCGAACCCCAGCACGCGCACGCGCTGGGCAGTGTTGCCAACGACGACGTTATCGTTCGAACGGTCAATCTTGATCGTGCCGCATTCGTTATTCCGCACCGTGCTGCCACCGCCAGCAAAGAGGGTCACGTGCGTTCCCCCGGTATTACCTTCGATCAGGTTGTTGGCTCCGCTCGAGTCCACTGCCGTGCTGTGAAAGCCACGAAACGTGCTGTTGTTGTCGTTCAGGTAGAACGTTTCACCATAGAGGAGAACCTCAGCGCCGTCAGGGTTGGTGTCGCCCGCGAACGTGGTTTGCGTCGTGCCATCAACGGTGACCTCGTCGTTTGCCCGCCAGTAGAAGCCGGTGATGGAATGAAACACGGCGATGCCGTCGAATTGCGGGCAGCACCAACCCAGTTCACCCGCGGGAATTGCAAATGCGACGGTATCGTGTCCTGGCGTGTTATTGCTCGCGATCATCGCTTCGGAAAACGAGACGACTCCGTCCGGCCCAGGCAAGTCGGAGATCGTCGCAGTTTGCCAGTCAATATCCACGCTATCCGATACAGTCGTCACGGTGACTGTCCCCGCGTGTGCGGCGGTTGTCACGATCAACACCAAACACATTCGTCGAAGCGTCGTCCTTGCGTTCATTGTGCTGTCTCCTGTATTTGCTTTCAGTGTCAGCCCATCATCAAAAACGTGACACAACGCGTCACTGCAATGGATGGGGCGCTCCACCGCGCCGGAGATTCAGACTATCGATAAGGGGGGTGCACTTCTACGTGACGATGTCACATTTGAGCAAGAAAAGATGAAGACGCCGAATTGAAGCCGTACACGACCGTGCGTCAGGTCGGATCGGGATCGGCAATCTCACCAAGCCGTTGCATGTCGAGAATCTCAACCCGCCCGCGTTGGGTCTGGACGACGCCAACGGAGGCGAACCGCTCAAGAATCCGGCTGACGACTTCGCGCGCTGTACCGATCTCAGCGGCCGCCGCCTCGTGGGTCAACTCAACGCTCCCGGAATCGACACGAGCGTGCGTCAGCAGGTACTGAGCCAAGCGGACGTCTGTGCGCTTAAACACAACAGCGTCAACCAACCCCAATAATTGCCCGATGCGATCAGAAACCAATTCGATGACAAATCGCCGCCAAAATGGTTCGCTCTCAAACCAAGTCCGGAACGCATCCGCAGAGACAACCAGTGCCTCGATCTCCCCCTCAGTGAATGCGTCAGCGGGAAACGCGGACTGTCGAAGCACACAGCAGGTCGTCAGAACACAAGCTTCGCCAGGGTGCACGCGATATAGCGTGACTTGGCGACCATTGGGCGACCGCTTGCAGACGCGAACAGAACCCTTGACCAGGAAGGCGAGTGACGTACATGGGTTGCCTTCGTTGAAGATCGTAGTCCCAGCCGCGAGACGCACGGTCTGAGCCCCGTTCGCCAGTTGACTAGCAAGCCACCGCCGATCGGAAGTGTCCGCCGCCATCTCCGCGAATTCCTCGTAGCTGTTTGTCTCGGCATCTCCAGCCATGCCCAAAGCTTACAAGCCCTTGAGTTCGCCGCAAGATCAGCCCGGAGAAAACGTGGGAAACGCGGGGCAGCCATGAACACCATATAAGTTAAGCCCATAGCGCCGTTGTTCGGAATTCGTTTCAGTTGTGACCTTGGATTTGTCATTCTGGCATATTGTAACGGTCGCCGTTTGACGACTCTTAGTTGGACGGGGCGCCCATGTAATTAGGCATGGGAGAGTCGATGAGTCGTTCCAACGCGGCGCACCGTGCCGTTGGTGACAAACATTGTCACTTGGCGATTGCCGGCGATTTCTTGGCAGTGACGCACGAGGACTGATAGAGTATGGGGGAAGCACACTACAACGATCATCGCCTCCCCACCTCTAAGGAGGCGGGCCACCCGCTAAGTCATCGGCTATGCGCAGTGAGCGTTCTTAATTCGGGAGCACAAACGTCGTGGAAGATTGGCAATGGATTGCGATTGGGCGGATGCTGCTTTGCGTACTTATTGGCGGAGCCGTTGGGCTTGAGCGCGAGTACCATGGGCGGGCGGCTGGCTTTCGTACGCATATTCTCGTTTGCCTTGGCTGCTGCGTGGTAATGCTTGGCTCGACGCATTTCGTCCGGTTATACAGCCACCTCAACGAAGACACCGTCGTGCGACTCGACCCCGCCCGACTGGCTTATGGCGTGTTGACCGGGATCGGCTTCCTCGGCGCCGGCGTCATCATGAAAACCGATTGGTCGGTGCACGGGCTGACGACTGCCGCTTCACTTTGGATCGTCGCAGCCCTTGGATTGACAGCCGGCTTGGGCATGTACGTCGTCGCAGGCGGCGGTGCAGTGCTCGCACTGCTCACGTTGACGGCGATGCGGCAGGTCGGCAACTGGGTGCAAAGTCATCACTACCGGCGGGTGGCCATCACGCTGAGCGATCCCGGCGAGTTGGACCGATGGCGAAGCGCCCTCGAATCCGGCGGAGCCACAATCCTTCGCGTATCGCTCGACCATCAAAAGCAGGATAGTCGCGTCATCGCCGAATACGAACTGCGCTTTCGCCGCGACTGGAACGTGGAAGAAGTCTACGATCTGGTGAAACGCTCAGGTGAATTCATCCGCGTCGAGATTCAATAACATTCAAACCAATGCTGCATCACTCGCAGTCGATTGCATTGCACACTCGTGGCCACTAGATCCGTGATCATTTGCCGATTGCGAGCGTGGCTTACTAAAATGCCAAAAAGCTGAATGACGAAGACCCTTGTCACAAAGGGAATGCATTCTGCAGTTGGCATTTTTGATGCGCGTCCCTGATAGATTGAAACGATGAAGGTAAGAGTGGGCAGAGTGATTCTGGGCGTGTCCGGACTTGTCCCGTTGTGGCTGAGTTGCGACTCTACGCCCCTCTTTGCGCCAACATCTTCAGAGCACCCGGCAGCAAATGTCGAGCAGTCCCATCGCAACACCGGAAATACTGCAACATTTGATATCGAACTGATTTTTTGTGGCCTCACACGTTGCCTGTTTCAGTCGATCTCTTGTTTGTTTGAACCCGCATGCCGTGAAACGCTTGAATGCAACGCGGAATGTGGTTCGCGGGGGGCGCGAAGCGAACAGCAAGCCTGCCACCTGGTGTGCCAACTCGCTCAAGGGCAGGAGAGCAAATTGTACGGGTCGCTTGTTCAGTGTTTCGCGAATAACGGCTGCTTGCCATCCCTGCCCGAAGGCACCGATGGTCAATGTCCTGTGACGAGCGAGAACATCGACGAAGTCTACACTTTCGAAAGCCTCGATGAGATTGAGGGAACTTGGCTGGAAGTTCGCGGGTTGAACTGCGGCATACCGGGTTCGAATTGGGAGGGTGGTTATGACGCGCTGCCCTGCAGGTCGGACTCATGGGTCTATCGCGGCGACCGGTGGTGGTATCACACGTCGTTCTGCGCCCCGGCTGATGACGGAAGTTGCGACGATCAGGGAGCCGTACACCTGATCGGAGAACCACGCATCAGTGACGAGGAACAGGGGCGGCTGGATGTGCCCTACACCAACCCACCACTTCAACCCCAGCGCGAACGTTGGTACATTCTGTCGCGGCCCGATCCCGATTGGATCATGTACACCTATTGCGGCTCAACACCGGTCGGCGAATACGCCGGGTTGAACATCATGACCCGCTTGCCTGATCCGTCCGATGCATCGATGCCGCCAGAGGTTGAAGAGGCATTTCGACAAGCCGCCGAACTGTTCGAGTTCCCCTACGATGACATGTGCATCACTGACCAATCACAGTGTCCACCGGTAACGGCGGAAGCGGACGTTCAGGAGTGGATTGATGGTCTTTAATCAATCGTTCTGACCACGTCATACATCGCCAAGCATAAGCTTGTTGCCGGGCAGTGTGGCCCATGTTTTCAAGCATGCGGGAGTCGACGATAGTGCCATGCGTCGACGCTCGCCGTTGAGCAAACAAAAAAGGAGGGAACCGATTGGTTCCCTCCTTCTATGTTGCTGATCATTCCGGTTGGCTCAAACTTGGGCTCGCACCCGAGCTTGGTTACTGCTTACGCCAACCTACTCAACGAGCATGTGTGCAGCGCTGACGTCCGAGATGCTGCCGGCGCCGTGGCATACCGAGCATGATTCGACCGTCGCCACATCCTGACGCTGGGTGTAGTCGTCGGCAGCCGTATCGGCGAAGCTGATGATACCGCCGTTCTGACGCATGTGAGCAACCGTCAGTGCGCTGTCGTGGCAGTAGTAGCACGTCGATGCGGTCGGCGTATTCACCCAGTCAGTCGCGTTCGGGACGTTGTCGCGGGCCGTGCCGACGTTCATGTAATCGTTGCCGTCCAAGCCGTCATTCGTACCCGTGGTGCGAACCGTCGTGCCCAACACGTTTTCGTCAAGCGGCAGTTGATAGGTGCCCTCCATGTGGCACATCAAGCAGTTGCGGGCGCCGTTCTCGGCTGGGTAAGTCACTTCCGCCCAGTCGTAGTAGATGCCGTCGTTGCGGCCACGAACGAATTCGTAATCGCTCGAACGAAGCGCCGAGGCGTGGATGCCGTGGATCATGTCCTTGAAGTTGTTTGTGTCTTCCGGCCAGGTCCACGTATCACTGTTGCCCAGCGCAACGGTGGCGGCTGACGGATCATCAGTCATCGGATCGCCATCGCGGTCAGCAGCAGCTGCAGGATCAATGCCGCGTCCACTCGTGCTCAGGTTCGGAACGTGGCACAGGGCACAGACCGACGGCTGCATCGGCATGACGCTGCTCAAACCAACGACGCGGTTGCCGCCGTGGCCTTCAAACCACTCGTGACAGGCGCCGCATTTGTTCGAATCCACGATTTCACGACGAACTTCGTCACCGGTGACGGCCATCACTGTCGACAACGTATGCAGGCTTGTGTCCTGGGCTTCGTCGCCATCGGCGTCGTACTGGAAGTAACCTTGGAGCGAGACCGCTCGCAAGCTTGCGCCGGCTGGGAAAGCGTCAGCCGTCATCGCGAAGTCGGCCACACAGTCGTCGCCGCCCGAGCAATCCACGCCACCTGCTGCGACGAGGTCACCCAGGCTGACGGACATCGGCTGGGCGCCGTTCTGACCGGTATTCGTATAGTCAACCGGGCTGGTAATGCCGCCCTGCGCTTCAGCCCACGCCATCAAGAAGATCGGCCAACGGAATGCATCACCGTTGCCATCGACGAAACCATCGGGCAGGTTATTGACGTCAAGCGCCTCACCATCCGCCATCACGGTGAACGTCACCGTCGGATTTCCGGCACCGTTCACAGTTGCAGCACTGATGTTAAACGCCATCGCCGGAACATTCGCAGGCAGGTTCGGGTTGTTGGGCGTCGGGTTGAGTGTCGTGTGGCTGTCCTCGATACCCGCGATACCGCCCGATGCCGGGTGACAGGTTGCACAACCAAAGTTGTTTTCCTGGGCTCCACCGCTGTGCAGCGTCAAACCTTCCGGCGCTGGATCGACAAAACTGACGAGGTGGCAGGATCCGCATGCCGAAATACTCGGAACCGTTCTCCAGTTGTCGCCGTCCGGTGTCGCTTCGTCTTCACTGCTGTGACACTTGCGACAGTTTGCCAGGTCTTGCGGATAAGTGACCTCTGAATAATCGATGCCGTCGTCAAGGACGTTGAACTTGTGGCCAGCGTGAAGCTTGTGCGTCATGTAGGCCATGTCGCCTTCGCCGTCCGCCAATTCAGCGTTATGACAGTTGACGCAATACTCGACCTTGAAACGACGTCCATGGAACATCAACTCTTCGTGGCATTCGTTACACGAACTGATCGTCGCAATGTTGCGCGTCTCGGTCACATCGCCGCCGCCCGGCACAAAGTCCATCACCAGGTTCTGTGGTGCGAGTGCAACGTCACCTGAACCGATCTGGCCAGCCACGCGGTGCGTCAGCATCGGCTCATAGTCGACACCGGAGACCATGTTGACGTCGGTGTTGAACGTGAACGTGTATGAACCGTCGCCATGATCAACCAAGGATGAACCGGTGTCATAGTCAGGCGGGGTGGAACCATCGTTGGTCGTGTCCCGCGTGTAAGCAACCCAAGTACTCGGATCACCGTTCTCGCCGGGGACAAGTTTCGTCAGCGTGAAGCGAACGAAACGCTCGCTCTCTTCCCAATATGCGCCGATGCCGGTGACCGGAGTGCCTCCGGCCGTCATCACGGTGAAGTCAACAACCGGCGGGCTTGCAATCGTCACGCCCGTGATCTCACTTTGAACGTCAATCTTAGCAAGCGTTTCGGCGGACGTGTCGCCAATATCGACGACCGCGACGCCTGGAGGACCTGCAGGACCAGCCGGGCCTGGCTCACCCTGTGGGCCTTGAGGTCCAGGCGTGCCGTTGCCACAGCCCGCCAAACCCAAACCCGCGAATGCCACCAATGCCGGAAGGTATTTCGCAAAAGCAACTCGAGTTAACATCTTGGTTTCTCCTTACTGATTCGCGGTCGATCACAATGCGAGCAGCTTTGGTGAATGAGGTGTATTTGGAGATCGTTCCTCGATCTCCACGTGCTCGTTCTATAATCGACAACACACCTCAAATCAATTGAAACTCTTCCAACCAATCTGCCTTTTCGCGACCACGACATCGACGAGTGAATCCGCGCGCAAACGGATGAAAAAGTGTGGCACATCCAACTCAGCCGGCACTGTGGCAAATACCCCTACGATGGGCCAAGTCGCGCACGACAATGGCGAGACCTGTAAACCTGGGGAACCTTTGAAGATGGCGACTCGCAGCCCGTAAGCGCCATACCGCACACCCAACCGGTGAAATGGCAACGCGTTGGCGACAACCCCCATGCCACAAGGCATTTGACGCCGTGAATTCACCGTTCGCCCCGCGCTGATGGTCGGCATTGGATTGCAAAAAAAATTTATGAAGCAACAGGAATTGAACACAATCGCACCATGCGCTGGTGCACACTTTCATTCAACGACATGCGCGCATCGCGATCCACGTATTGAGGACGGATTTGACTGCCTCTGGATTTGCACGCGGTTCAAGATCACTGGCCGCCTTGCCTTCTTCATTTTGAATGCTCGGATCTGCGCCTGATGCCAGCAGCGCAATCGTCATGGCCACGTTTCCGTGAACGACGGCCGAATGCAGCGCCGTATGTCCGCCAGCCTGTTTCGCGTCCGGGTCAGCACCAGCGGCCAGAATGACACGCACGACGTTTGCGTCTCCAGTCGCCGCGGCGCTGTGGAGGGGTTGAACCGCAGAGGGATTGCGCGCGGCCGCCCCAACGTCGCCACCGTTTGCGAGTATGAACCGAGCCACATCAATCTTTCCGAAGAACGTGGCAAGGTGAAGCGGGGTGAAACCGTCCTTCGCGCAACTGTTGACCGCGCACGGATCGGTACGAACATGATGCCGCACCGCATCGACTTGTCCCATCGCTGCTGCCTCAAAGACATCGAGACTCGGGCGCCTCGAAGCAATCATGTCGGCCAAGTCCCTATGCCCGTGATAGAGCGCCGTGAGCAACAGCGACACACCACCATCGTCGCGTGCCTCCGCAAGTGCTGGCGTGTCCTGCAACATTCGCACTACCGAAGCCATATCATTTGAGCAGACGGCTTCTTTAAACAGCAACACATCTTTCGCATTCATCGCTGCATGCACTCCTCTCGTCTCTGCAAATAAATCGGGAACAACGGGATGCGCCGGTGCAAACCACCGACTCCGTGTGCACAGCCCCAGTACCACTTGACGCTGGGCTCTACCTGATATATAGATAGCCTATCTATTTATATGGCCTGGGTCAAGGATGCCGAGTCCTATGGAACGCAAGCTGGTAGCCGAAAAAGTTCATCGCAGCGCCCTGCGCCTACTGCGCCGACTTCGAAAAGCAGATGAAGCGATGGACATCAGCACCGCACGACTGTCCGCGCTGTCGGTGTTGGTCTTCGTGGGACCGCAAACGGTTGGCGGACTCGCCAAGATCGAGCAGGTATCGCAACCCACAATGACCAGCTTGACGCAGAAGCTGATTACCCAAGGACTGGTGCGCGCAAAGCCGGATCGACACGATCGCCGCGTTCGAAAACTAGAGGCAACCTCCAGAGGTAAAAAATTGCTGCATATTGGCCGAAGAAATCGGATCGAAATGCTGGCGACCATGATGACCGAACTGCCCACACGCGACGTCAAGGCACTCGAAAAAGCGGCCACCCTGATTGAGCAATTGCTGACCGAAACAGCCACGCCGAGCTGAAGCTAGTCGTCGAGAATGATGCGAAAACAGTTTGGCGCGGAAAGCATCCACCTTCCGAAAAATGTGTCTTGCGCATGGAATTTCAGAAGCCGGAGCGCACCGCGCCCAGGGAACGCTGCCGCCCGATTTCGAGCAAAAGGTCCTTGAAGACGTCGATTCCCAACATTCGTTCGCTGAAACCTGGCATACCGGCCGATCACCCCTTGGCTACGACATCTCGCAACGCATTCTCGTACTCCGTGCAAATGCGTTGCCACCCCGAACTCGCAGCGTACACCGTAAGATTATACCAAAACAACACTTACAGCGATTCTCGCCCATGGCATGCGCTGTGTAATGCCAGTGCATAGCCGATTGTGACGGGCACGATCGCTGTTAGAACTAAGGAGTCACGTATGCCACGCAACAATACAATCGAGACGTCGGGAGCAACCCCCAGGGCCAAGTCGACCATGAAGGGTGTTCAATCGCCCGCTTCAGTGATGGGTCGCGATCTGCCCAACAGGTCTGTCGTCGCCCCCATGAGCCGCGTGAGCGCGACCGAGGATGGCCATGCCACTGCGCAGATGCAGCGCTACTACGGCGACTTCGCGCGTGGCGGGTTCAGCATCGTCATCACGGAGGGCACCTACACGGACGGGGACGCAAGCCAGGGCTACGATCGTCAACCCGGAATCGCCACCGAGTCACAGTTGGAGGCGTGGCGTCCCGTTGCTCAGGAAATACGCGAAGCAGGCGCTGTCGCCATCATGCAGTTGATGCACGCAGGCGCCCTTTCGCAGCGCGGACTGAAAGGTCAGCGGACGATCGCTCCATCACGCGTCCAGCCCTTGGGGGCAATGATGCCCGAGTATGGAGGCGATGGTCTCTATCGCCCTCCGACGGCGATGACGCTCGGCGACATTCAGTATGTCCGTGACGGCTTCGTTCGCGCCGCGCAGCGCGCCAACATGGCTGGATTCGACGGCGTCGAAATTCACGCCGCGAACGGCTACCTGCTCGATCAGTTCAACACCACATACACGAATCGACGCAGCGACCAATATGGCGGCGGGCCGGAGAACCGGATTCGGTTGACATCCGAGATCGTCGCTGCAATCCGCAGCGGCGTACCGTCCGAATTCATCGTCGGTGTCCGCGTCTCGGAAGCCAAGGTCAACGACTTCGAATATCGCTGGCCCGGCGGAACCGATGAAGCCGCAACGATCTTCACCGCGCTGGCATCAGCCGGCGCCAGTTACATCCACCTGGCGGGCGAGGGTCGCGGGTTTCGCGATGCGCTCGCGGCCGGAACGGAACCGTACACAGCGCTCGCACGCCGGCTGACCGGTCTGCCGGTGATCGCCAATGGCGGCCTCGGAGACCCTGAACTTGCCAATGAGTCCATTCGGGGAGGCTACGCCGATCTGGTCGCCATCGGGCGCGCTGCGCTCACAAATCCGGACTGGCCGAGACGAATTGAGCAGGATGCGCCGATCTTACCGTTCAAACCCGAGATGCTCTCGCCCAGCGCCACGATCGAAAACAGCGCGCGTTGGCTGGAGTCTTAAGACACGCAATGCGACCAAGGTCCGCTCAAGGATGAACGCAGTACCGGCAGTCCCCACAGACGAGTCGTTTGGCGGCACTTGGTCGTTCGAAGCACGTGAATACGAATGGCGAACGCACCCGGTTACCAAATGCACGACGTCGACGAGAGCGAAGGCGCCGACTCATCCGACCAACGATGCTCGGATGCGCTGCGCGTCAAACGGACTGCCGCTTTCAGAAAGCGGCGCCGAGGCGACTCCGTGGAAGAGCGAAGGAACGTGCTCTTGGCGAGCCGCGGCGCCAGTGCTCTTTTGAGCTTCGCATTCCGCGAAGGCAAATTCGTAGCCATAGGTGACTGGGAAATGGGTCGAGCGCATGGTATGATCCAACGGTCAGGCTATGCTCTTACCATCCTAAGAAGGGCAAGACTGCTCTCTTAAGCAGAGCAGAACCTCATTCGCGGGCGTAATTCAGTGGTAGAATGCCAGCTTCCCAAGAGCGATCCGTACTACTTAAGCAAGCCCAAAACCTCGATCACGAACCCCAATCGACGATTCTTGATGGTTGCCGCGTCGATGAATCACCCCAAGCAGTCCTGGTTCAACCGAAAATGTAGTAGAGGCGTTTCGCTGACTTTTTGGCCCGTGACGGCATTTACAACTGCTTCGACACCTACACCAATTCGGTCGTGATCTACTTTTTTGCGGCCTTCGTTTTGATGTTGTAAGCCACCGCCTCAACAACAAGCGCTTTGAACGCCGCCTTCCCTATGTTGTCCCCCTCGCGGAGGTCTATTGCCCGCCACTGGTTCCCGCCGAGGCCCGCGTTGAAGAGCTTCTTGGCATCAGTGAGCCTTGCACCTTGCGAGAACGTTAGTTTCACTTTTTCCTTGTGTGCGTTGCCGACGACGAAGATTCCGTCGTGCGACCAAACTGGGCTGCCCATCCATTTCCACTCTTCGACTACATCAGGGTCAGCTTCATGAATGAGTTCGCGAATCTCGGCTAATCGCTCTCCTCGCCAGTCGCTCAATCCGTCGATGTACTTGTCGATGCGCTTAGATGCGCTCACTTGGTCGGACGACTTCGTGGCCCCGCCACGCGATTTCTTTGTTCTCGACGCTGGCTTTTTCGCCGTCGATTTCTTCGCTGCAGCGGACTTTCTTGTTCGTTTTCCGCTCTTTTTCATTTCCACTTCCTCCTCAGAACGGATTCAACACAAACCTGCCGTAGGCAACAACTGCACCAAGGGCCGTGACGACGAGCCAATAGACCATCGGGCTGTATTTCGTTTGGCTGGAATACAGGTGCAACCCACAAAAGAGCAGCATTTCACCAGCAATGCAGACTCCGGCGATGGGGACCAGAATGGCCAAGGGCTCGTAGAAGGCCGGGACAATCAGCCCGAGGCTGAGAAGCAGCTCAACGACACCCATCCCGCGCCAGATTCCATCGGGAATAGCCTTCAGGGAAGGCATGGTTTTCTCAGCCGAGTTGGAGAATTTCCAAACTGCACCCATTGTGGTGTGCAGAGCGAGCAGCACTTGAACAATCCACAGGAAGATGTTCACCAAGATTCTCCCTTAACCGTTCATATCATCCTAACAAGCAAGTCCACGAGCTTTCCGCCCATCATCTTCCAACCGTAGCGGGCGCCGCCGAAGTTCTGCTTTTGCTCCGGCTTGAAGCCCGAATGCACGAGCGAAAGTAGTGTGCCCGAATTCGTGGGCGTGAGTGTAAAGCTCACGACGGTATCCATTCCGCCAACGACCCACGCATACGTGAGCTTCTTCTCCGATTCAATCTCCAGCAACCGGCACTTGACGGTCCCGTCCCACCCAGGTTGCGGTTCAGCTTTGAAAGTGAACGCAGCCCCAGGCTCCAGTTTGAGGTTGATAACAGGCAGGAGCCACTCGGCGAGGAATTCGGGAACAGTGAGAGCACGCCACACCTTGCCAGGCGGGTGACTCAAATCGAATTCGAATGCAAGCGACTCGGTTTGCGATGGCACCGTATTGTCATTGACGCTCATTCGTCCATTTTCTCCAGCAGTTGTTCGAGGCGGTCAGCGTGTTCTGTCCAGAAGGCACGATAGTGCGCAATCCAGTCAATGAGCGGCTTCATCCCGCGCGGATGCACGCGATAGAACGCGCAGCGCCCCTGACGCCGGTCGATGACCAGCCCGGCGTCTTTCAACATGGAGAGATGCTGCGAAATCGCGGGCTGGGAGATACCAAATCGGCCGGTGAGTTCTCTCACGGCTGCTTCGCCGTTTGTGAGGGACTCAAATATTGCCCGGCGACTCGGGTCAGCGAGAGCCTTGAAAACTTTGTTTTCCATTATCGATTTCTGCACGCAATAAGCATAAGTATCCACTTATGCGTTGTCAATCTAAACTCGCATGCCGCTCGATTCGTGTGGGCAAATCGCCCCAATGGCTGCGTCTTGAACGATGAAAAGTGGCAGCCTGCGGAGCTGACATTCCTGGAAGGAAATGCGTGCCAAGAGGGCCAAGAACGGCTATTATTGCGAGGAGCTGTCAGCAAATGTAGTAGGGCGCTGAAGCCATCTACTACATTTTCGCGATGGTGACAATACAGGAACCATTGCATTTAAATGGGTCGCAAAACTACGCGGGCGTAATTCAGTGGTAGAATGCCAGCTTCCCAAGCTGGACGTCGTCGGTTCGAATCCGATCGCCCGCTATCTCTATTCGCTGCCCATTGTTAGGGCGATTCCGTCTTCATGGCAGAGTACAAAAATAGACCACAGAATCACTTCTCACGAGATCGAAATCGCTTTCCATGACGGCCAGCTCAGAAGCGGTGCCGTCGCCATGTTCCCAGCCGTGTGATGTAATCTATTTCCTTGCTAAGAACGCGGTGACGAGATGCATCCTTTGGGAGCAGAAGGTTGGAAGACTAAGGGCGGATCAGTCGGAAAGTGAGAGGCTGACTAGCGCCATCAATCGGTGTTGGACGGATGCCGCGATCGAACCCGCAGTTGCTTGTTGTCGTTCGGTGATGCTGATGCGCAAGACCAACCTGGCCACGAAACGAAATGCCGTCAAACACGACTATCCGTTGAGCGCAAGAAAGAGCCCGCGGACATTGCTTGAATGCACGCGGACCTTCTAATTCTTCTGCTGGCCAATTGATGCGGTCCAGTTCTACAGCACTACGGATTCGCAACCCTCCCCTGAAACTCGGCAAAATCTCGCATGTCGACGTCACCATCTAAATCAAAGTCGACGCACTCGCAGCCGACGGGATATATCGTGTCGGGACCAAGAAAGCACGATACCGACTCCTCGAAATCCCCGAGATCTACGTCGCCGTCACCGTCAATGTCGCCGCTGGCGTTGCCGCCGGCGCATGGGTCACATGCGTTCGGAATCCCATCACCGTCGAGGTCGGGCTGGCAGGTGTCGAGGATGCCATTGGCGTCGCAGTCGTTGCCGGCAAGTTCGCATTCATCGAGCAATGCGTTGCTGTTGCAGTCGCGCGGCTGGGGCGAAAAGGTTACGATAAACGCTTCGGGGAATCCTTGGGGGTTGCTGTCCGCTCGGCCGACGATGATGTTACCATCGGGCGAGATATCATTGGGACGCGATAAGCGCCAACCAGTCAGGTCGAGGCCGTAGTCGTTCTCAAGCACGACTTTGAGCGAACGCATACCGTGTGCGGCTGTCCATATAAACGCTTCACGCCCTGCTTCTGTCTGTGCGCTTCCAACAATGACTCTACCGTCATCGGAAATTGCGTAGGCGATACTCTCAAAGGCACCACCGGGCAGATCGCCAAGTCCGACCATGCCTTCCGATTCCGTCCAACGCATTGCTTCAGTGCCCGATGTCGATTCACCGTGGCCCACAACCATGCCATCAGCGGAAACGTCGTACGCTTCACTATCAAAACCACCGCCCGGAAAGTCGCCCAAACCAATGATGCCGGTGCTCGCGGTCCACAAGAATGCTTCGCGGCCCGAACCCGAAGTGGCTTGCCCCACGATGACATTCCCATCGTCCGTCACCGCATACGCTCGACTACTGACAATACCGCCCGGTAAATCATCAAGGCTTTCGATCATTGAGTCCGAAGTCCAGCGGGCAGCAAGGCGTGCATCAGTCGCATGCCCATTCCCGACAATCACGCTGCCGTCCGGCGTCAAATCCAATGCGAAACTCTGGTAAATCCCGCCGCTAAAATCGCCCAAAGATACGATCCCTTCCGCCTCAGTCCATCGCATCGCCACGTTGCCCAATGTATTGTTGGCCCAACCGATAACTCTAGATCCATCAGGTGATATCTGTCGCGCCGAACTTTCGTGTGCGCCACCGGGCAAGTCGCCGATACCGACCATCCCGGTATGTTCCGTCCAACGAAAACCTTCGCGGCCAAACGCATTTCGACTCCATCCCACAACGATAGATCCGTCATCGGTCACGCTGCTCGCTGCGCTGATGGTGTCTCCTCCCGGTAAGTCGCCGAGCCCCATGAATCGCAGCCGAGGCGCGGCTAACTCGCAAAGATCAATCCACCCATTGGTATTGCAGTCTGTCACGTTGTCTTCACAATCGTCGGGAATCAGATTGAAGTTACAGTCGTTGCCTTCCAGTTCGCATTCGTCCAGCGTTCCGTTGGAATTGCAGTCATTGCCGGTGATCTCACAATCATCGAGAACACCGTTCAGGTTGCAGTCCACACCATTGGTTGCGCAGTCTTGTGGGCAGTTGCAACGATCCTCGCCGCGACTTGCATCGCAACAGCCGTCGCTGCATTCGTGGCAGTCCTGTGGGCAGCTCAGACAATTCTCGCCGCAGACCGCATCACAGACGCCATCTCCGCAACTGCTCGCTGAGGTGTAAGTGCAACATCCAGAGTCGCAAGAGTCGTTTGTGCAAGGGTTGTTATCGTCGCAATCCGCGGCACTCGTACAAACGGGATCGGGTAAACAACATCCGTTCTCGCATTTGTGACACGTGCCGGATTGGCTGCAATCGTCATCGCTCTCGCACTCGGGGGTGTTTTGGCAGCACGCCAAAAAGCAAGAATCGGTCGTGCAAGCATTGCCGTCGTCGCAATCGCTATTCAGCGAACATTCACCCTCGTTTACGCAACATCCATCGATGCAGCGATCAACGGTGCAGAGGATCCCATCCGAGCAATCAGAATTTACCGTGCACTCCGGAACCGAATCGCAGCACCCGTCAATGCAAAGACTAATCTCGGAGCATTCATCAGCACAGAATGTTCCGCTACACGTGGGGAGCGCGATGCAGCAGCCGTCGACACAGCTCCCACACGGGTTGTCGGGGGAAACGCAGTCGTCGTCGATCGTGCAGGTTGCGTCGGAGTATTCACAAACGTCGTCGATGCATAAGCCGATCATGCACGATCCGCCACTGCCGCAGTCGGCATTTGTTTCGCAGCAGTCATAGTCCGTACATTGATGGGGGGCGCCAACTTCGTTGCATTCTTCACAATCCAGATCCATGCAGAAACCGCCGAGCTCGGGTTGAAGCGGGTCATGTGGCTCACAGCGTTGGGATGCCAGGCAATCGGAATCGACAGCGCAGCACCCTTGCTCACAATTTGCCTTAGCCATTAAGCAATCGTCCAGCGAGGCAATCGCTTCAGTAGCACACCAAGGGCCTGCACAGAAGATGCCCTCATGCAGATCACAACAGCGATCATGCTCGGCAAAGTCCTTCGTATAGGCGCCTGCCCCGGTCAGGCTTCCGCCGAGCAAGCAGTCCAGGCCGGGAACGTCGCCGGTACACTTGTCCCCGCCGCGCCCGCGACAATCGCTCGCACGATTGCAACCGGCCCCCACTATCTCCGTGCAATAGCAGTGATCACCGGGAAAAGGCACGAGGTAATTGTATTCGTCGTGAGCGAGGGCGTAGTACGCGCATGGGCAGCCGTCGTTATCTCCAGACCCACCGAGATAACAGATGCCATCGTCAGCGTCGGTGGCTAACGCCTCACAGAAAGGTAAGAACGGGTCGCAATCAATGAAGTATTCCGGTTCGGTCGACCCTGCCGGTTCGCCACAGATTGGAAAGGGAGAAATGAACGCGACCGGATCGCATACACTGAAGTTCGCTGTCACTTCCAGCCGGCCCATGGGCTGACCGCCTATGCCCCCGGCCATGCCCATCGAGTACGCGGAAAGCAATCGGTAAAGCATGTCTTCGTGCGGGGCGGGCGGGCGAGACTCGGCGAGAATGGCCTCCTCCAGTTGCATTCCCAGTGCGATAATCGTTTCGATATCGTGTACCGACAAAACTCTGCCATGACCATCGAGTACGGCAGACTTGTTGACCAGGTCAACCTCAGCGTCAAACACATCATTATCAAGCCAAACCTTCGAGATCGTGCGCGTCCCACTCTCCACGCGCGCTTCAAACCGAATGCGCTGAGAGTTGCGAATCAACGAGCCGCTGAATGAATCGATTGAACGCGACTCAATCTGCAGGGGTTGATTGGTTAGGGCAGCGGTCTCGGTCTGATTTTCCTGGCCAAGCGCATGACGATTAGAAATCACCACGAGAGCCAACACACCCAAAAGTAATGTACGCTTCATGATTTACCTTCCTCAATTGGCTCAGGTCTCAGTCGCCCCCGAAAGGGCTCTTGAAGGTCTTACAGGAATCACCTCAAGCGGTCTTCACTAGGGAAGCGATCCCCATGTTTCGAGAATTGCATAGTCGAACAAATCGATATCACCATCTTCATCGAGATCGAATGCATTGAGACAGGTTTGCACGCAGGCGGCATCCGTCGGGTATGGCACTGCCATTGGACCGGAAAGGCAGTCGGTCATCGCGGCATAGTCGTCGGCATCGCGATATCCGTTGACGTTCCAATCAACCTGCTCAATCTGTTCGCACGTATCGATCACGCCGTTTGAATTGCAATCAAGCGCGGCGATGGCGAGTGCAACCCCGCGTGGGTTTTGACTGAATGCGATTTCTTCAACATCAGTGCCATCGAGATTGGCGCGCTTGATTCGGTCGGTCGTCGTGTCCGACCAGTAGAACTTGCCCGCTTGCGGATCCACCGCGATGCCCCGCGCGTTGGGCACGTCGGATTGGCCGCTGATCAACGTCTGTACGTTTGAACCATCCAGATCGCAGCGCTGGATACTCAGGCCATCGTCGGTGACCCAGTAGAGTTGATTGCGAATAGGATCGAGGGCGAGTCCGCGCGGATCAGCGTCCGTCGTCACCACGAACTCGATCCCCGACCCGTCAAGATTTGAGCGCTCGATGCGATCGGACAGGCTGTCGGTCCAATACAACTTGCCGGCAGGAACATCGAGCGCCAAGCCAACCGGCCCGAATCCGTTGGCCCCAACAAGCACTTCAGTGTCAGTGCCATCGAGGTTTGCTCGCCAGATCAAGCCAACCTCCTCGTCGGCCCAGTACAACTTACCGGCAGCGGGATCGACGGCGACTCCGGTCGGCGCACTCAGACCATTGTCAATCACACTAACGACGTTCGCCCCGTCGAGGTCTGCGCGGAGGACGACATCATCGCCGCGAATGGTCACGTATATGTGGTTGTGAACAAGATCCAGGGCGATGAAGTCGGGGACGTTTAAGCCGCCAAGTACTGATAGCTCATCGTCTCCGTTGAGTTCGGAACTTTGCACTTCACTCCCGATGATGCTTGTCCAATAGACACGCGAGTCGATACTGAATTCCAATTCGTCGTACAACCCATTGCTGTTGCAGTCGATCGGATCTTCGCACTCATCAAGCACGCCATTGTCATCGAAGTCGAGCGCACCATTCGCCACGTCGCATTCGTCCAGGATGCCGTTTGAGTTGCAGTCGTCATCTGAAATTTCGCAATCGTCCGGAACACCGTTGTTATTACAATCGCTTCCTTCCAATTCGCAGCTGTCCAATGTACCATTGCTGTTGCAATCATTTTCAACTAGCTCACACTGATCGATCACTCCGTTGTCGTCGCAGTCCAGAACAGGACCGCCACCCGGAAGGCGAGCAATCCACGCTTCTACATCGCCCTGTGGATTGATCCCGTACCCGACGATTGTCTTGCCATCGCTGGAAATTCCTTCCGCATGCGTGAGTTGCCAACCAGAAAGATCAAGCCCATAGTCTGACCCAAGTTCGGTTTGAATGGCGCGCATACCAACAGATGCACGCCAAATCATTGCTTCTCGGCCAAACGGCGATTCCCAAAATCCTACAATGACAGATCCATCGCCAGAGCAACCGTTAGCCGTGCCGTAAAAGTCTCCGTCTCCCAGAACGCCCAAGCCAACCATCCCAGACTCAGAAGTCCAATAGAATGCTTGGTAACCAGAAATGGAACTACTCGACCCGACGATTGTTGTTCCATCTGCGGAAACCCCGTATGCACTACTATTGCCAGGAGCTCCAGGCAAGGTTCCTAACCCGAGCATACCGGTCTCTTCGGTCCACCGGAATGCATCAGGGGCAAACCCGTCAAATCCAACAACAACTGAGCCGTCGGCTGATACGCCATATGCCCGAGAAGCGAAGAAAGACTGGCCGCCAATATCACCCAAACCCACCAACCCCTGAGATTCGGTCCATCGAAAAGCTTCAACTCCGTTGAAGGAAGAGTCGGTCTCACCGACGATAACCTCACCATTCTCCGACACTGCATACGCCGCGCTGAAACAATTACAAGCGACCGGTATGTGCCCCAGACCAATCAGCCCGCTTTCCTCGGTCCAACGAAAGGCCTCAAAATTGTTTTGACCGGTCCCCTGCCCCACGATGACACGTCCATCACCTGATACGCCATAAGCAACACTCCAAAAAATACTCCCCGGAAAGTCCCCAAGGGAAATCATGCCCTCGTCCAGAGTCCAGCGCATCGCAACTTGCCCTTCCACCGTGTGCCCGAAACCAACCACGACACTTCCATCCGACGATACGCCATAGGCACGGCTTTCCGTGTCTCCCCCTGGCAAGTCTCCCAATCCCATGAACAGCGGTTTGCCCACTGCAGCCAGTTCACAGTCATCCAGCACTCCATTTGCGTTGCAATCTCCCAAAGGAAATTCGCAATCATCGGGCACACCATTGGTGTTGCAGTCGTTGTCGGTGAGTTCACAGTCGTCTGGCACCATGTTGATGTTGCAGTCGTTTCCTTCCAACTCGCATTCGTCCGGGTCACCGTTGCCGTTGCAATCCGACATGCCTTCACAAGCGAAGTCGAGCAAGCCGTCGCTGTCGCAGTCGGTAGCAGATCCCGCCGCTATCTCGCAGTCGTCGGGAATATCATTGGCATTGCAGTCCTGAGTTATACAAGTCCCGCATCCGCTGGTATCAACCAGATCCACGCAGTACTGATACCAGCCACCACCGAAGAACCCGCCGCAGAGCGGATTCTGATCCACCACGCAAGCGCTGATGTCCGGATCGCTGCAGCCATCACCACCGTGGGGTGTACAGCAGTCGTGCGCGAGCGGCGGCGTCTCGCAGACATCGTTAACGCCGTTGTCGTTGCAATCCGGATCGCATTCATCGGGCACCCCGTTCGCATCGCAATCGATCGATGGACAGGTACCGCAACCGCCGAACTCGATCAGGTCGACGCAATCCTGCGTCCACGGGCTTTGCTGGCACGAAGAATTGAGACTGACAACGCATGTTTCAATTTCAGGGTCAGAGCAGCCGGATCCTGGATGGGGCCTGCAGCAATCATGAGGCACCGATACCAGGTCGCATAGATCGGGTATCAGGTTTTCGTTGCAATCGTCGGCGGTGCCTTCAAGAACTTCGCAAACGTCTGGGATTCCGTTGTCGTTGCAATCGGAGTCACACGCATCCGGCAGGCCGTTCGAATCACAGTCGCCTGGTCCTTTGGCGCGAATTCCGAGGTTGAGTTCGCCAAACGTCGTCTCTTCAACCCGGGCAAGAGGAAGTATGTAATTCGGATTGGCAAGATCGTTGGGATCAAATGTGGATGGCGTGGCGCCGACGATCCAAGCTTCACCGGCGAACGGGCTATCTTGATCAAACGGAATCGCCGAAACGGGATCGTTAAGCGCATAGCCGACAAAAACACTTGTACCCGCGCTGCCGAGCGTGATGGGCCCGATTGAGATTTCTCCAAACGTCCCGGGGGCCCCGCTGAACGTCGCGGTTGTTGCAATCACTTTGGCATCCGCAGGATCCCCGTCGCCATTCGGATCACTCCAAACATAAATGTTTGCAGGCCAGCCCGCGCCGAGGCCACCCCAAGCCACCTCCACGCGATCGATGACTTCCGTTCCCTCGACCACGACAAATCGTTGGAGCGCAGCCTTCGCAGCACTGCCATAGTTTCCAGAACTTTCAAAGGTGCCATCGTCGTATGCATAGACGTGGGAGCCAACTTGGCACTCGTCCGGTATGCCATCCAATTGGCAATCATCGCTTGTGCCAGCGGTTACGTCACAGGCGTCCACGACATTGTTCGCGTTGCAATCCGGTTCGCAGTCGTCCGGTATGCCGTTGACGTCACAGTCGATCGAAGTCCCCGCGCTGATCGCGCAGGCGTCGATAACCCCATCGCCATCGCAATCGGATTCGCATTCATCAGGCACGTCGTTGTCGTCGCAGTCATCCGACGTTCGCGCCACGAAGGTCATTCCGCGTGGATTTGTCAAACCAGTGATGACCGTTTCAACCTGCGAACCATCAAGATTTGCCCGTGACATCCGATTGAGGCCATTGTCGGTCCAGTAGATTTTCCCGTTAGCCGGATCGACTGTAATACCAGTAGGATTGCTCAGACCGTCGGCAGTGGTGAGAATTGTTTCCTGGTTTGAGCCATCGATGTCAACGCGCTGAATAACGTCGAGATTCTGATCGGTCCAGTAAAGCTTCTGGTCGATTGGATCCAACGCCAAGTCGACGGGAAATGCGATATTGGTTGTCACAACATCGACGATATTGCTTCCGTAGAGGTCGGCACTCATGAGCTTGTCTAAGACAGAATCCATCCAATACATCTTGCCGCCGGCAGGATCGAGGACGAGTGCGAGAGGATTATCTAGGCCGGTTATGACGAGGTCTTCGATGTTCGATCCATCAAGGTCGGCGCGGCGAACGGCATCCGCTTGCGTATCGGTCCAATAGAGTTTCCTTTCGATCGGTTCGATGGAGACGCCCGATACCCTTTGCAACCCGTCGCTTGCGTCGAGCACGACTTCGACGACCGATCCGTCGACGCTTGCACGCTGAATTGTATCTGCATTCGCATTGGTCCAGTAGAACATACCGCCCACGGGATCGAACGCGACGTCTTCAGGACCAGCGACACCATCTGCCGCCATTGCGAGGTCAATCACGTTCGAACCGTCGGGGTTGGCGCGTTGAATACGATTAGGGCTACCGTTGGACACCCACGCAACCCAAGGCCCGGAATTAATGTCGCAGTAGTCAGCGACACCATTGGCGTTGCAATCAGGCGCCGATGGACTGTCGCAAGCAGCCGGCAGCGCAGTAATGCTCAACGCCAGATCGCGCCGTGTGCCTCGCGCAAAGCCATCGCAACTTCCCGTGTTGCCAGTGATAACCGTCCAGTCTGGTAAGCCCGCCTTGGGGAACATCTGCTTGGCGTAATATCCAAAGCTTTGCTCAGACAGCAACAGCCCGGTTTGGCCGATCCCGTTGCGATTCATGATCGGTTGGACTTCGACCCACAACCGAACGCCGGCAGGTACGCGAATATCATTGGCGATCGTGCTGATATCGATGCGAAAATTTCTGGCGGTCGAGGGTGCATTTGCCGCATCCATGCACGGTGTCAATCCGGTTGTTGAGACGGAAAAAGTATTTACGGCACCGGAATAAAGAATACCGCCTGAAAAAGTCTCGACGCGCGTACCATCGTCGCGCGATTTGCCTGCTGGAACCCCATTGCTGTCGGCGTAGACCGTGACGTTGATCCCTTGGAAATCAATGGCAGGATCAGGCGTATGCGGTTCGTCAATATTGAAGTACCTGACATACGCCGTGATGTTGGTGATGTCGCAATATCCGCTGGGCGATTCGGGGATCACAAAATCGTCGGCGGCGGCCACCGTTGTCTGATAGTCGGGCTGATACTGACTCGCAGGAATTGCAAATCCGTCAAGCACTTGACCATTGTCGAAACCGCAGGGTGTGGACTGCGCAGCCACCGTCGGCAGATACGGCACGAACGCACCGCACGTCGCTGTTGGATGCGCAAAGCCTCCCGAATTCACACACACCTGAGGTTCAACATCGCCGAGGCAATGACCCGCCAAATCTGTGCAGGCGCGCGCGTCCGACGTAATGACCTCCATCTCAAGCCTGATATCATCGATGTTGAGACCCGCGCCGTCTCGCAAAATGACCCCCACTTGGCCCGACCAAGGCTGAGGAAAAAAGGAAGTGATATCGCCCTGCTCCCCGAATCCAGTAAAGGTGCTTTCAAGGGATATTTGCGCATGACCAACGATGGGTTGCGGCGACCAGTCAAGTGGGTCGGTAAGCCCTACGAAATAGCATCCGTCGACCAGTGGCGTCCCTGTGCTAAGATCGGTCTGTCCCCCTGGAAAAAGGTCATCAAATAGGGACGGTAATGATGTTATGATCGTGATCTCAGATATTCCAGGTGCAAGCGGGACTTCAGACTCGTGCGCAAGCGGAGTTTGGGCGAACGGAGGAAGTCCGTCCAGGGTTTCCAGGATGCCATCGAATGTCACTATGTCATCATCAATTCCTAAACTGACGTCAAAACACTCCACGAAGCCGGCTCCAACGTCGGCACCCACTCCGTGCTCGATGCTGTATGTAGAACCGAATGGCGAACCAATCGCGCGCGTCGACGCCGAAAGATCGGCATGACGCGCCGAGGGCTGAATCGTTGGCATCAATCGGATGGGACCAACGTCTACAGCTCTCGTAGTCTCGCCATTTGCAGTCGCGAACGACTGCTGCCCGTTGGGATCAATTGATGAAAGTAGTTCGACGGTATTTGATTCATTTGAATTCGGTGATTCCGCAAACGCGAATGCCGCAGAGAATCCCGCAATGATGATGGAAATTCTTGATGAAATTCTCGATGTTGATGGCTGCATTCCGTCCTCCAGATTGAATTGCTTTCGAAGAATGCCACCCCAGAGATTCCAAACGACGGCTGGCAATGTCTCTGGGATGGCGTTCGCAACCGGCCCGTTCGTTGCAAATAGCGGCGTACGGTGCGACTTGGACGGAAAAAATCCACAAAACCCGCTTTCGATCTTGAACCCAGCATTGTTTGAGAGTCTTAACTTGGCTAAATTAAAGGGGTTAGCGGCAGATCGGCCGCGGCGTCGAGGGGCCGAATGCATGTCGTCTGACACAACCCAACCATCATTACTTTTGCGCATCCGCGACCCTGACGATGACGCAGCTTGGCGCGCATTTGCCACGCAGTACCGCGATTTAATCATTGGATATTGCGTTCGTTGTGGCTTGCAAAATGCCGACGTCGACGATGTCGAACAAATCGTGTGGCTGCATCTCGCGAAAGGGCTTCGCAACTTCGATTACGACCCCAAGAAAGGACGTTTTCGTGATTATCTGCGCAAGGTCGTCCGGCACGCCATTGCACGACATTTTTCGCGTCCAATACGCGATGGCCAAACGCTAGATTCAAAGCTGCTGGCGATCATGGAGAACGCGGACAGCGATGCAGATGACCTTTGGGAATCTGAATGGGTTGATCATCACTATCGGCTGGCATTGAAATCGGTTCGCCAATCGTTCGATCCAAAGAGCGTTGCGATCTTTGAACTCTTGTTGGCCGGGGAATCGGTCGGCTCGGTGGCGGACAAGTACGAAACGACGACGCAAGCGGTCTACAAGGTCAAACAACGCGTTCGTGATCGAATGGCCGCGTTAATCGAAAGACAGATTCACGAGGAAGACAAGCCCTACGCCACACCTAGCGCCAACGCGCCGGATCACCAGCCCGACGCATAGAAGGATGGGTAGATGACTCCGGGACTACCTGATGGATTCGAACTTGATAAGCCGGATGATCAATGGCTGGCACGCGTTCGCCAATCTTTGACAGGTCCAGGCGCCCAGGCAGATCAAGAAGGCGATTCCACAAATCTTGATTTCGGTTATCAAACCGGTGACCGTGTCGGCGCGTACACGCTGGTTCGACCGCTTGGTTCGGGCGGAATGGGGGAAGTGTGGTTGGCGCAACGGGCTGACGGACTGTTCGATCGCGATGTTGCCATCAAAGTGATCAAGCGCGGCATGGATACGAATGCCGTTGTACGACGATTCCACAACGAGCGTCACGTCCTCGCAAGCCTCCATCATCCGAATATTGCGCGCATGTACGATGCTGGTGCAGCGGATGACGGCCGACCATATCTTGTCATGGAGTACATTGAGGGGCTTCCTATTTCGGATTTCTGCGATGTGCACAAGCTTGATATCGATGCACGGCTCAGACTCTTTCAACTCTCCTGTTTGGCTGTCCACCACGCCCATAGGCACCTCATACTCCACCGCGACTTGAAGCCAAGCAACCTGCTCATCACGCAAGATGGCGTTCCTAAGCTACTCGATTTTGGGATCGCAAGATTGCTGGACGACGATGGACAACCGACAGGGGCAACCACCGACGCAAACTTGAGACTCTTAACCCCTCGATATGCAAGTCCGGAACAAATTACAGGTGCTCGCCTGACAACGGCGACTGACATCTATTCGCTAGGTGTAATACTATTTCGCTTGCTGGTCGGTGTGGAACCGTACGACATTGGCACTGGCTCGCGTGCTGAAATCCAGCAGGCAATCGCACATCAAACACCGCTACGCCCCAGCGCAGCGATTAGGCAGCGAACCGAGCTATCCAAACCACAAATGCGTCGAATTCAACGGCGCTTGCGCGGCGATGTTGACGCGATCGTCCTAACGGCATTGCAGAAAAACCCGGCGCAACGCTATGCGTCGGCTGAACAATTGGCCGAGGATGTTCATCGGCACCTTGAAGGGTCGCCATTGTTGGCGAAACGTCCGGGAGTCTTCACGAGAATAAGACGCGCGATTCGAAATCGCCGCCGCCCCCTCATCGCTGCAATCGGCGGCGCGGCCATTGGGATTGGATTGGCGACAGCGTTCGTCGTCTATCAATTTCTGATGCCGATATGGATGGCTGCGCACCGAGACAACGGTCGCATGACAATCATTGGCCCGCGATCGAACAACGACGTGTATTCGATTATTTTCTTTAACGATCCCACCGTGCGGACTCGGTCCAACGAACAGCAGATTGACAAATCCATGCTGGCAGAAGCGTTGTCGCATTATGAGGCAGCCGCCAAGTTCGCGCGCGGTGATTCGGTCGTGCTCGACGAGTATCGCATTGTGCGATTGGCATTGTTGCCGTTGGCTGAAGAGGAGGATGTGAATCTGCTTGACGAAATCAATCGGCGACTTCCCCTAACGCACGAGTATGCGCGGAGTTGGGAGGCTCCAACGGTATTCACCGCTGAACAGCTTGATGCGGCCGAGGGTCATGATCTTCGCGCTTTGGGTTTGCTCGCGCTCTTATGGGACAACGCCGAACTGACCATGAACGCATGGACGCGCCTCGACAACGCGTCAGCCGACCCGTTGGTTGAGGCACTGCTTGGTAATATCTATTTGGCGATGAACCGCCCCGAGTTGGCCTATCCCAGACTCTTAAGCGCGCACCGTGAGTTGCCTGAGTCGGCGAATCTTACAATCTACTTGGCGGACGCGGCGGCAAGATGCGGCGACACAAGGCAAGCGCGGCGACTGCTAAGCATTGCAGACGACCAAGTAGGAATGTCGGATACGACGTTTCCAATGGAACGGGTCGAATTGTGCTGCCTGCTCAACGAACAAAAGTCCGACGAAGCATTGCGGCTGTACGAAAACACGAGGGTCAGTTGCAATCCTGTCGCGAGCATGCAATTGGTGCGGTATTTCGACTTGCGCGGCGATCTTCGATCTGCAATCGATGTGCTAGTGAGACGCACATCGCTGAAGGACCAAACCACAAGATTTGCTTGCTGCCGTATCGTCGAAACATGGTGGTCCCAACTGGACCAGGAGCAAAAAGAAACGTACACCGTTCGCGTGAATTCCGCAGATACGACATCTGACGAATGGTTTATACGATTGTTGCGATGTTATCGCCGCGATCGAAAACAACTCGCCCGCCATCCCAGTCCGCATCCCCTTCAAGAGCAGTCAAACTGGACAAATCTGAAGAGCCTGGCTTCGGTAGAAGAGATGTTCACGGCCGGCGAAGAGTTGGATAGTCTCGCCAAGAACGCGGTGGAATAACCGACAATCGCAATGAACCTATGATTGAACGGAGGGTGGAGGGGGACTGCCCCCAATGAAGCGCGCGAGGAGCCGTGGGTTGCACCCAAGTTGCGCCCTAACCAGTCTAGAAACGGGCCCGAATCAGTCGCAGCGCCAGTCGCGAATCAGATTCCAAGTGCTTACGAGCCACAAAGGTTAATCGCTGTAGTCGCTAGAGTTAGGATCCGACTGTGAACTATTCCCAAGCTGGACGTCGTCGGTTCGAATCCGATCGCCCGCTGTCGTAAGCTCTCCCAAAATAACCAACTGCGACATCGCTGATCCGATCATCCATCGTTCATCCATAAAGACTTGCCGCGTTGCGCGAAACAACGCGGCGCGTAGACCGATTTGCGAACGCCTCGCTTGCGCGACAGACTCGGCTGCCTACCGACCCGGGTTAGGCGTCCAGCCGAATTTGCCGATGCATCTCGAGGCCTGCGGATTCGACGATGTGGCTGGAACCATCCTCACTGCGAAGCGAATTCATCTTCCGAGCTTGGCCAATTCAGCCGGTTGGGTGCACTTGATGAGAGAGCCCCCTCCAAGACAAACGCGAACGTCCTGAAGGGGGCAGGCAATGAACTAATCGTTGGTACTCGACTGCGCGACCTACCTAGTCGCAGCCCGGCGGGTTGTTATCGCCCGGTATTGGATCGTTGCCGGCCAGCGAGGAGTTGTCAGCCTCGTTGAACAACGCATTGATCTCAACGACGCTCAGACCGCGCTCATACACGCGGAGGTCGTCCACTCGTCCCTGGAACGGTGAACCGTTCGTGTCGCTCACCGTCGGCACGGGCCCAAAACCGTAGGTCTCCCGTACAACCTGCCAATTTGTGGCTGAGTTGGTATTTGGGAAGCTGAGGCCCTGGAAAGTCTGCTCGTCGAGCAGGCGCACGTTGCTCTGACCGGCAACGCCGCGATCCGCGCCGTCGCCTCGGTAGAAGCTGACTTTGACGCCGCCTGCAACCGGGCGGACGGTGGCTGCAAAGAACGTCCAGTTCTCGGGAATGGCATTCTGTTGGCAACCGCTGAGCCCGGCAATCTGAGTCGGTACAGGCGGTTCGCCCGCTCCTCCGTCCAGCGTCTTGGCTGATCCGTCGCTCGACTCAATCGTGAAGCAGACATCGGATGCGCAGGTCGACCCAGTGAAGAACGCCAGGTAACCCAACTGGCCAACGATCAAGCCTTCCGGGGTGGGACCGCTACCGGGCAACATCCACATGGCCACCGTCAGCCCCCCGTCCGGACCCGGAACCGGCATCGGCGCCAGTTCGACGCCTCCATAAGGAGACCCGTCAACAACATGGTCCTGCGAAATACAGAACGCGCCGGGCGCACTACTGAATCGGTTGACGTGATCGAAGACGACGCTTGGACCCTGCCGACAGCCATGCAAGCCACTGCCGCTGACGTCGCGCACGATCTCGTCAACGGCCAAGTCATCGTTGAACGGATAGAAGGCAACGAGGCCTGTCGTCGGGAACGTAATTTCTACCGTGTACGTCTCGACGGACTCTGCACCGCGCTCGTCGGTCGCGGTCACCGTGATGGTGTCTACGTTCTGAGTCAGATAAATATGCGAGACCGACAACTGAATGCTCTTTGCGTCCAGATCGTTTTCCAAGTCGGCATTGAGAATGTCCGCACACGACTGATCTGTGAGGTCATAGCACTGCTCATTGCCATCACCCCAATCTATGTGGATGCGCTTCACATTGTCCACATCACAACGACCGTCGACCAAGTCTTCGAAAACACGTCCTGCCAGGGTCACTTCGGCCCCTGAGGTATCAGACGTCTTGGTAAGCATGATCGTGGGCGCTGCATTGGCGGGATCGGTCGGACAGTTGTCGACGCCGTCGATCAAGCCATCGCCATCGGTGTCGGGGTTCTTTGGATCGGTGCCAGCCACCATCTCTTGCGGGTCGGTAAGCTGGTCCTGATCGACATTCTCCCGTGTCGGGTCGGGGAAGACGTGTTTCAGTCCACTGAGTTGCGGGTGGTTGCCGGCAACGACGATATCCCAGCCCGTTCGGATCTCGAGAAAATCGTTCAGGGTGTCGCCGTCGCTGTCGGAATCGTTGTCGGAACTGCCATACATGAATTCCTCGCGCTTGAACACGCCGTCGTCGTCGCGGTCTTCGGTGTAGACGAGCATGATGGTGTCGCCAGCCTTGAGAACGAGATCGTTAAAATCAATGGTTTGATCCCCCGCGTCCGCAAAGGTGCCAAAAACAGCCCAGAACGCGAGCGCTTCGTCGTCGGTTGGATCGTTCGCCGCGCCCAGATCAACAGTCAACTCGCGATCGCGGACCTTCGTGAGAATCTTGACACCATTGGGGAAATCGGGATCGACTGAGCCAATGCGAGGCTCCATTTCGAACGGAATCCCCAGAATCTTGGTGAGCACTTCACCCACGGTGATGCCCGCGGCCGTACCGTCAGGATTGCGAGCGACTTCTGTGGCGACACGATAGCGCTCTATGGGACGATCCAAGCCTTGGTCGAGAATCAGCGTTGCGGTTCGTGCGTTGGTGATGTCATTCAGAAAAGCGAAACTTCGCCCTTCCGCGTCCAGCAGATCGAACGTTGCGATGTCGATCAACAGAGCGCTGGGGTCGGCCATCAGAGCGAGAATCTGCTCCGCTCCGATACGCCCAACATCGGTCTGCACAGCCAGTACGCCGGTTTGATCAAACGCGGAGAGCGTGACGTTGCTGACACCCGGCCGCAGTGAGGCGATAGCACGCAACCCATCGCGGGCAGATTGGTCGATCAGACTGGCTGTCAGCAGCAGATTTTCGAGCGTGAACGCTACGTTGCCCTCATTGATGATCCGAATGCCTGCCGTCACTGTGCCGCCATTGATCGTCTGCTCCTGTGTCGCGGATTCCTCCTGAATATCGAGGAACGAATTCTGCACTTCCTGCGTGGACGCTTCGGACCAGGATGTGGATCCACCTTCGGTGAATCCCTGCGTCGCAGAAACACCGACGGACACCTCAACGCTACCGCCACCTGTTGGCCCGGCTTCGTAACCGGCAGCCACCTCGAGCGACTGGGAAAACTCAAGCGAATTCTCCCACGTTGATTCGTTGCTGCTTGTCGTCGTCGATCCTTCCGACTCAACGAGACCGTACTGCTTCCCCTGCGTGACCGATGTCCCCTGGGCGAGCGAAACGTCCAGAGTCATCGTCAGTTCACCGACGAAATCCACTTTCACCTGCGGGACGTCAGCCAGCAACGGGCTGCGGATCGGATTGGCGAATTCGTCGTAGTCTGTTACGCCGTCGCCGTCGGTGTCGTCGAGGAGTGGCGAAGTGCCGCCGTAAAAAAGTCCGCCATGCGAATCGAAAACCTCGACGCGTTCAGCCGGATCGAAGAGTGAAGAGTTTGGCGGGAGGTTGCCCTCCGGACCTCGCGCGTCGCCGTCGGTATCGACGCTGACCGGACTGGTGAGTTCGATGTTGACCTCCTTCAAGTCACTCCAACCGTCGCGATCGGTGTCCGGGTCACGAGCATCCGTTCCGATGAGTGCTTCGTCGCCGTCGCGCAGACCATCGTCGTCGGTGTCTGCATCATGGGGATCGCTGAACACAGTCCTTCGGACAAGGTTTCCACCATTGTTGCCGAGTCCGAATCCAAAGAGGTCCACCGCGATCTCATAGCCCTGCATTTCCTCAACGTCGGTCCGTCCGTCCGAATCCGAGTCGGCGCCGTTGTCAGGTGGAAGGACGTAGTACGAGTAGGCGCTGGGCAAGGTGGCTGACAGTTGCACTCCGTCGAACTTCGAGACCAGCACGTCAGCCGACCCGCCCTGGCGACTCGGGACGACCGCTGTCATGTATTCCGAGTTCACGACCTGGACCTCGGACGCAATCGTTCCGCCGAAGAGTACTGCGGTGTCTTCCGAGAACCCCTTTCCGTGAATCGATACGACCGTACCGCCTTCGGTTGGGCCGGAGTCGGGGTTGACCGAGATGATGTTCAGATCGCACTTGTCGGGCAGGCCGTTGTCATTGAGGTCTTCCGCGACGGCATTCTGGATTTCGCAATTATCCGCGACACCGTTGCCGTCGCAATCCGCGCCGCCGCAATACTCGATGCGTACCATGACGAAAGAGTAGGGTGAACAATCGGCCCCATTCATGTTGGGCGACGCGATCAGATCGACTCGGATGTCGCCGTTCAGATCGAGGAGTGCGTTGTATTCGGCCGACGTGATCGTGAACGCGTGTTCATTCGGCGGCTCCGCGCAATTATCACCACTATCGTCATTGAAGAGCGTCGCCAGTTCCTGGTTGTTGGCGAAGACGCTGAGGAACCGATTGCTGCCGCCCAGATTCGCAGATGCCGTCACCACGAACGACACGTCGGTCTCCGCGCGCGGCGGCTGTGCCAATACGAAGGTTTGGCTGGCCGCTGCGCTGAACGGTGTCATGATGCCCGTTTGAAACGGCGGGGCCTCCTGACTCAGGAAGATCAGGTCGCCGCTCGAGCCATCAGATGCAGGTGCAGCAACCGATTGATCTGGCGTTTCGTTGTCGCCCGATTCGCCGGGCGTCTGCGAGTCGGTCGGATTCCCAGGTCCACTCGGGGTCGTCGAACCGCCAGTGTTGGTCGAATCGGTCGTGGTTGCAGGCATGTCTGCGCCCGATTGATCGGTCGACGTCTCCGTTGCGCTCGCGCCGCAACCAGACGAAGTGAGCCCCACGGCAAATCCCAGGATGGCCACAACGGTGGCCCAATACCTTCCAGACTTTGCGATACGTCGAAACTGCCAGAATCGATGTCCATGTTTACAACGGTTGAATCTCATTGCCTTCTCCTTGTCCATTTCCGAACCTGCGTCCATTTCCGAACCAGCCCGTATCGATTTCGTTTCTGCGGGAGTGGTGTTGGCCTCGCCACGGAATGGAGACTGAGGCACGCCAGCCGCCCAATGGCACCAATGCGCATTCAGGCTGGCGTGCTGTCCTCGTGACGGGCAATACCTCTCCACTGGTGTCCACGAGAAGCGGTCGGAGAATCCTTCGTTTTTTGGGGATGGCGTCGAAATGGGTCAGAATCGGCACTATCGGCTATACTGTGGGCGTTCGATAACCGCATGGAAGACGGGCGTGGAAGACGGGCATGTCACGCGTTTGGCCATCTCCTCAATCAACAAACGAGACGAAAACCGTCAATGAGTCGCAACGACGTCACAAGAATCCTGGAGCAGCACAAGGCGGGCAGCGACTCGGTCCTGGACCAACTCCTCCCCATCCTCTACGAAGAGCTGAGATCGTTGGCACGCTCCCAGTTGAAACGCGGGAACCCAAATCAAACGCTTCAGCCAACCGCATTGGTGCATGAAGCATACGCTCGCCTGGTGGCAAAGCCGGAACGCACGTGGACTGGGCGAGGCCATTTTCTCGCCGTCGCAGCAACCGCGATGCGGCAGATCCTCATCGATCACGCGCGCGGCAAGCAGACGCACAAACGGGGTAGCAACTGGCAGCGGATAACACTCAGCGACTGTCAAGCCTCCGACGTAGGCCCGGACTTCGACCTCCTCGCTCTCAACGAAGCACTCGACGAACTTGGCCGGTTGGATGAGCGCAAGGTGCGTATCGTCGAGTGCCGGTTTCTGGGCGGGATGACAATCGAGGAGATTGCAGAGGCGCTGGAGATTTCGGTTACGACTGTCGAGCGCGACTGGCGCGTTGCGCGCGCCTGGTTGGGGGCGAAGCTCCAAGGGGATCTCCCGTCGTGAGTTCCGAACGATTCCAGAAAATCGAACGGCTGTTCAACGAAGCGTGCTCTCTGATGCCGGAGGAGCGCGCATCCTATCTCGATCGCGCTTGCGGCGGAGACGCCAATCTGCGCGCGTCGGTCGAGGCTATGCTCGCACAGGATTCGCGGACGACTTCCGTTGTCGACCCGGAACAATCAGGAAGCGACGTCGCGAATCTTCTTCAAGCTGTCGCCGATGCCGCCTGGGAAGAAGCACCCCATCCGGATAGCGCCATACCGGATCGCGTCGGCAATTATCGCGTGATCCGATGCCTCGGAGAGGGTGGCATGGGCATTGTGTTCGAGGCTGAACAGGAGCGCCCGCGCCGCCGGGTGGCGCTGAAGGTCATACGCAATACGATGACCCGGCGACAGGTCTTCCGCCGGTTCGAGCTCGAAGCGCAAGTTCTCGGCAGTCTTCAGCATCCCGGGATCGCCCAGATCTACGAAGCAGGTAGCGCGCCGGTCGGTGAAACGGTTCAGCCGTTTCTCGCGATGGAATTCGTGGATGGGGTGCCGATCACTGAGTACTTGCGGAAACAGAAGCTTGGCGTTCGTTCGATCCTCGAGCTCTTCTGCAAGTTATGTGACGCCGTACAGTACGCCCATCAGAAGGGCGTCATCCATCGCGATTTGAAGCCGCCCAATATCCTGGTGACTGAATCAGGGCAACCCAAGGTGCTCGATTTCGGCGTGGCTCGCGTCACCGATTCCGACATGCAGGTCACAACGCAGCAGACAGACATCGGGCAACTGATCGGGACGCTGCAATACATGAGCCCTGAGCAAGCCAACGCCGACGCGAGCCAGTTGGATACGAGATCCGACGTTTACGCGCTCGGCATGTTGCTCTACGAATTGCTCGCCGGCCAGCTACCCTATGATCTCAGCGGCCGATCGATTGCGGACGCTGTACACATCATCCGCGAGCAATCCCCGACGAGCCTGCGCACGATCAACCGCGACTACCGTGGCGATATCGAGACGATCGTACTCAAGGCGATCGACAAGGATCGCGACCGAAGGTACGCGTCCGCTGCCGAGTTTGCAGCTGACATCCGCCGGCATTTGCAACGTCAGCCGATCGATGCGCGACCGCCGAGCACCCTCTACCAACTCACCCGCTTTGCCCAGCGCCATCGCGGAATGGCAGCGGCTGTCCTGATTACTTTCATCGCCCTGGTCGCCGGCGCGACGACTGCAACTTATGGTCTTTTTGAGGCGAGACAGGAGCGAAACAAGGCCAATCGGCAGGCAGCCATCGCCCAGGCCGTCAACAGCTTTCTGACCGGGCTGTTCGAATTCGCCGATCCAAGCGAGGCGCGCGGCGGTGAGATTACGGCGCGGCAGTTGCTCGACCGGGGCGCGGCTCGCATCGCGGACGAACTTGCCAATCAGCCGGTGGTGCAGGCTCGGATGATGTCCCTCATGGGCGAGGTCTATCAGAATCTCGGTCTGCTCGAGCCGGCGACGCCGCTGATAGAAAACGCCCTGGCCACTCAGCGCGAGGCCTATGGCGACATGCATCTGGAGACCGCAGCGACGGCGCGATTGATGGCGCGGACGCTTCTCGAACGTGGGGATCATGCCGAGGCGGAAGCCCTGTTTCGTGAGGTGCTTGATACGCGCCGCGCGCTGCTCGGCAACGACCACCCCGACGTAGCGGAGAGTGCTTCCAACCTTGCGGAGGTGTATCTGCGTACAGAGGATCTCGACTCGGCTGACACCCTGCTCCGTGAGTCGCTCGCCATCTTGCGCAAGCTCAAAGAGGACACGACCCATCATGCCGCCAACAAACTCCACAATCTCGGAAGCGTTGCGCTGGCCCGTGGCAACTATGAAGAAGCCGCATCGCTTTATGGCGAAGCACTTGAGATCAATCGCCGCGCGCACGGCGCCGACCACCCCAACGTTGTGTACGGGTTGAACGCGCTCGGTCTTGCCTTACGCAACCAAGGTGACCACGCAACGGCACAATTGCGCCTGCGTGAGGGGCTCGCACTGGGTTCCAAACTGTGGGGCCCCGACAACGCCAGGCTCGCCGCCCTCATCAATAACCTCGCGCTAGCTTTGCAGGACGCGGGCCAGTACGCCGAAGCTGAGCCGTTGTTGCGTAGGCTGCTCGAAATCGACCGCCGTGACTTTGGCGACAATCACCCCATGGTGGCGCAGGATCTCAGCAACCTCGGAGCGCTGCTGGACGAACTGGGCCGGACAACGGAGGCCGAGGAAGTACTGTCGCAGGCGCTAGACGTGCAGCGCGAGCAACTGGGTGAAGGGCATTCGGAGACGCTGGCCACCATGAACAATCTCGCATCGGTTTTCGTGGCTCAGAGGCGCGACGACGATGCTGAGGCTCTGTACAAACAGGCCCTTGAAATCTCGATGCGCGAGCTGGGAGATGAGCACCCTCGAACACTGACCATTTCCGGAAATCTCGCGGCGCTCTACATTGAGCAGGAGCGCTATACCGATGCGTTTACCTTGCTGACCGAGAACCTGGCGGTCGTGGAGCGTACGCTCGGAGGCGATAGCCCACGCGCCATTGCCGCGCACAAGAATCTCGCGAAAATCCACGAAGCCCAGCATCGCTACGCAGACGCGGAGCGTCACTACGCTATCGTATTAGCCCAACGGCGTCAGTCGCTCGGGCCGACGCATTTCAGAGTAGTCCAGGATACGCTCGACTTGGCCGCGGTCATGAAGCTAGGCGGTAAGCACGAGGAAGCGGTGACGCTCTTGCGCGACACGTACGACGCGGTTGCCGGAACGAAAGATAGCGACAGCGCGAAGCGTCTGATCGAAGCGATTGCCGCACTTGAAGAGTGAAGATTCTGCCATAGGTTTCCGATGGTTCGATACGCTTACCTGAATGGCCTGGCGCCATGTCAATCAATGTGGCGAGATTGGTAGAGCTGAACCTTCTTCGAATCCCCCAGCAACTTGTACAAGTCAATGGTGCGATCGAGCGCATCGTTGATGGCGCGATCTGGCGTCTCGGAATTGTCTTCCATCGCTTTGAGGCTTTCCAAAAGGTTCACTTCCGCTTTTTCAAATTCGCTTAGATTGGTCTGGCAACCACCCAGCTTGCTGCGCAGTTCTGCCACTTGCCAGTGCCCCGCCAATGAGCCTGCTTCTAGAATGCTTAAGCATTGAATCATCACCGGCTGCGCATCCTTGAACTTCTGCTGGGCCAGTAGCACGTCAGACAAGTTGTTCAAGGGTTTTGCGAGGCCCGGATCATTTTCGCCCAGTTTCTGCTGCTTGGCTTCCACGATCGCTCGGCGGATGGTTTCTGCGTCTTCTAGTTTTTGCAGTTCGACGAGGCATTCGGCCAATCCCCCCATCACCATGATCGTGTCACTGTGCGAATCGCCGAGTTTCTTTCGAAACTCCGACACGACTTCGCGAAAGAGCGGCTCTGCGATTTCAGGCTTGCCGAGATTGCGATGGAGCCATGCGAGGTTGTAGATTGCGCTTAAGGTATCGCGATGATCTTCCCCGAGCGTCTTCTTGGAAATCTCGATGACCTTCGCGTAGATCGGGGCGGCTTCTTCGGTGCGGTCGGATCGATGAAGCAGTAGTGCCAGGGTGTTCAGCGCGATCAGCGTGTCGGGATGTTCCGTTCCAATGGTCCGTTCACTCGCTTCAACAACGTCGCGCAACAGTTGCTCGGCTTCTTCGATGTCACCTTGCTTGCGAAGGGCGTCGGCAAGGTTGCGTTTAATGCCAAGGGTGCGATGGTTCTCTTCGCCCAAGTGCTTTGCGTACATCGCCACTGATTGACGATACAGGTTGACCGCCTCTTCAGAGCGGCCCAGCCGGATAATGACCGCCGCCAGGTCAGCGATACAACTGGCTGTCGCCGGATGATCCGGCGAGATCTTCATGCAAATATCATACGCTTCGCGCATGAGCGGCTCGGCTTCTTCATTCCGATCGATATCGTGCAGCAATGAGGCCAATTGGTTCGCGCCGCGAGCGATCAAGTTCAAATCATCACCGTAGTACTTCCTTCGGTGATCGAGCGCTTCACGAAGCAACGGCTCGGCAGCTTGGTAGTCGCCGGTCCGCAGCAGAATCTGCCCCAATGCTGTCTTGCATTCGATCATGGGCAGTTCCGTATCCTCGTAAAACTTCTGACGAATCGTCATCGCTTCTCGGCAAATCGGTACTGCATCTTCAAATCGACCGATCGTGTTCACTGTGAGCGCAAGTTGGAGCAAAGTCTCGGCCAGATCTTCATCGCCTTCGGGATGCAGTTGGCGACGAAGTGTCGCGGCAATCCTGAGTTGCTCCTCCGCTTTGTCCAAGTCGCCCAGGGCGTGGTAGGTGACACCGAGTGTGTGGCGACTCTCGGCTTCCTGAGCAGGCTGGTCTGCGAAAGTTTCCGAAGCCGACCCTGCGAGGCTGTCGAGTACGTCCACCATCGAAACGTCGCGACCATGCGCTTTCCATGGATTCGAGCCTTCGAGCAATCCAGTCAATATGAAATCGTTGATGGCGTTGGCTTTGTCTGCTTCCTGTTGGGCAATGTGGCGCTGCTTGCTTTCGGCATCTCGCGCCTGCTTCGCATTCTCGGTTTCCTGTTGAGCGATGGTGCGTTGTTCGCTTGCCGAAGCACGCGCACTTTCTGCATCCAGATACATACTGATGCTCACCGCCAAACCGACAACGAGTGCCAAGAATGTCGTTGCGATTCCCGACACCAACGCCCGATGCCGTTTCGCGAACTTTTGCACTTGATAAAACGTACTTGCCGGCCGAGCGACGATGGGTTCGTCATTTAAGAAGTGTCGAATGTCTGCTGCGAACTCGCCCGCCGATTGATACCGGCGCGCCTTGTCCTTCTCGAGGGCTTTGTGGAGCATTGTTTCCACATCACCGCGCAGCGTCCGATCGATCGTTCCGATACTCGTCGGCTCTTCCTCGCGAATGACGCGGGCGGCTTCGTGAATCATTCGGTTGCCCAATTCATATGGCAGACGTTCGACGAGCACTTCATACGCCAGCACGCCCAACGCATAGACGTCGCTTCGGGTGTCAAGTGCCAACGGGTCTGCCGCCACCTGTTCCGGC
>JAUIEW010000294.1 GCA_030429365.1 Phycisphaerae bacterium | reverse complement strand
CAACACGTGCGACGGTTCCAACGACCCACTGCTGCATGCCGCACCGGCAGACGCGCATACGCCGGCTTCGCTCAAGAGCAGCAAGAGGGCTTCGGCTTGCAATCCGCGAAATCCGATGTTGGTAGTATTGGGGATTCGGGGAGTGTTTGCCGCATTGACTTTGGCCAGTTCGATGCGGTCGCAAAGGCTCCGCTCCAAACGGTTGCGAAGTTCGGCGATCTGTTTCGCATCTTCGGTGATGTGCTGCAACGCATGGTCGGCGGCTACCCCCATCCCGACGATGCCCGCGACGTTTTCGGTTCCGCCCCGCCGCTGCATTTCCTGACTGCCGAAAATGGTCGGGGCGATCCGCGTGCGACGTTTGACGTAAAGCGCACCGACGCCTTTCGGTCCGTGAAACTTATGAGCCGACATGCTCAGGAATTGCACCGGTAGATCGCTGACGCCGACGTTGGTCTTACCAATCGCCTGCACCGCGTCGAGATGCAGCGGGACGCCTCGCGATTCGGTCATCCGGGCGATGCGTTCGACGTCGAAGATCGCACCGGTTTCGTTGTTGGCCCACATCATCGACACGAGGGCAGTGTCCTCGGAAAGTCGATCTTCCAACTCGCCGTAGTCAAGCATGCCCTCCTGATCGACGCCGATTTCGATGATCTCGAAACCCTCGCGTGCAAGCTGAGCCGTCAGCTTGGCCACCGCGCTGTGCTCCACGGCTGAGACGATCACGGAATTTCGCGGCTTGCGAAATGCCAACGCCCCGCGAATCGCCAGTTGGATGCTTTCGGTCCCGCTGCTGGTGAAGATGATTTCCTTGGCGTCCGCTCCGATCAAAGCGGCAACCTGCGTCCGCGCACATTCGACAGCGTGTCGCACCGATTGCCCGAATTGATGGACACTCGACGGATTGGCGTACTGGTCTCGCATGAACGACAGCATGGCCTCCACGACCTCGTCGAGCGGGCGGGTCGTGGCATTGTTGTCTAAGTATGTCAGATCGCGCATCACGAGAGGGATTGTAGGGGCAACAACTGCGGAAATCACGCCGGGACGGGCATTTACGGTTTGCCGACTTGCCCTGCTCCGATACAATCACGGTCTATTTGTGGAAACTGCAAAATCGCCATCCGCGACCTTGGAATCCGATTGTTCGGATCAGGTGGAAGGCGGCGGTGGGCAGTACAGACCGGCTTGGCCATGTTGACCTGACGGTGGGTCTTGGGGCTGACAGATGCGATCACATACAACGCTCCGCTCACTCGTGCTGGCCGTGACCTCACTGGTCGTGGTCGTGGTCATTTTTGCGGTGTATCGATCGACTCAGCCGAACGCCCCCGTCACTGAATTTCCGGCCCCCACCCCACCGCCTGCAATCTCTCAGAACAACACCGCGACCGCCGAAGAATCCGAAACGCCCCAAGATCAAACCAGCAATGGTTCCGAAGCAAAATCGCGTTTGAATGTTGGTAACGCCCAGATCAAGGTTTCCGGCGGGCAGAACGTCAGCATCGATCTGTTCGATCAAACGAACGGCAAGAAACGGGGTCGCCTCAATGCCGACGAATGGAAACCGCTTGAAGGCAACCGGTTTGAAATCGTCAAACCGATCATCCATTTGCGAACGCCGAATGGTCAAACAGTTCGTGTGTCTGCCGACCAGGGTCTCGTACAACTCAAGGGCAACGACCCCCGCCACCCTGATCCAAAGCGCGGAACGCTCTCGGGCAATGTTGAGATCATCATCGACCGATTGAGCGATGAACAGCGTGACCTCTTGCCGCCCGAAGATCGCTACAAGATCGACGACGAACGTGAAGTCAAAATCGAGATGGAAGATGTCACCTTCGATCTCGAGTATGCGCGGATTCAAACGGAACGATCCTTCAGCATCGAATCGATCGAAGCGAAGCTGGCTGGTATCGGTCTGCTGCTGCATTACAACGAACTGGACAACCGGATCGAAGAGCTCATCGTTCGCGAAGGCAAGGAAATCGAAGTCAGCGGATTCGGCGGCAACGTTCGATTGGCTGGCGAGTCTAACGAGACCGATGCGGCTTCTGATTCGAGCGTGGATAAGGAAGTGGATGCCGCGATAGCTCCGGATGCCAAAGGGCCAGATCAAACGCCAGCGGCGATGGGCACCAATGGGGCTCCGGACGCGGACCTACCGGTGATTGAAATCGCCAAAGACGACTCGGCTGAGGGCAAACCGACCGACGAATACACAGCCATTTTTGAAAAGGACGTGGATATCCGCCGGTTTGTTGAATCAAAGCAAACCGGGCAGTTGCTGGCCGATCGGCTTGAGATTCTCTTTGACTTCGGTGCTCAGGAAAAGGAGTTGGCCAAACAGTCCCGGGGCCCGAAGCCCAAGAAGCCTGATGCGGAAACGCCGGATGCAACGGCCAATGGCGACATGAATGCAATACCCGCCCCCGATGCGAACCCAATTGAGGAAACCGCGATGGTCGGTGGTGCGGGCCTGCCCACCAAGCAGGATGAGCGTATCAAACTGACGTGGTCGGGCTCCCTGAACGTCACGTCGCGCCGACGCTTGCCCACGGAAGACATCCCGCCTGACCTTCGGCGAATGCACGTGCTGGCTAGTGGCGAAAAGGTCGAGGTGCGTGACAACCAGCGACTGGTCAACTGCAATAAGCTGGTTTACGAAGATGAAACCGGACTCGTCGAACTTTACGGAACGGTGGAACATCCCGCCTACGTCGAAATGGAAAAAGGCAGTTCGCTTCGCGGCGTCGAGATCAAACTCGATCGCCAGAAAGGCGAGGCTTTCGCCAAGGGGCCCGGGCGATTGGTTTCGAGCAGAATTGGCGACGACCGCGAACGCGAAGAGAAACCATCTCCATCGTTTTTTGCCGCAATGTTGGGCAACCGCGAACTGCCGCCCGATCGCTTTGAGGTGGATTTCGGGGGCAGCGTCGACGCGACATTCGGTAAGACGCCATTTAAGCAAACAGATCCAGTCACCGGCGAGACGCAGACGAAAACGGTTCAAACGCTGCACCGGGCCCACTTCACCGGCGGCGTGAACATGAAACAAGGCGCCGAGCAGATCGCCTGCAAGAGCATCGACATTGACTTTGCACTCGATGAAACCGGCGAAATTTATCCGGTCCGGGCCCACGCGATCGAAAACGTGACCGTGTCGCAGGGTGAGCGGTTCATCAACGCAGCAAAAGAACTCATCGCCGACCTCAAGTCCTACGAAGTGCCCAAGCCACCGTTCGAGATCACCAAAGCCCGCAAGTATGCAACCGATCGTGGGTTGGACTTGAGCAAGATTGACTGGGAGCTTGAAGAGACGAAGTACAACGCAACCCGCAAGTATCGCGTCGGGTTGGCCAGCATTTACGCAGATGGCGATGTCGTGCTGCGTGACCCTCTTCAAGAGTTGGAAGTGGACTGCGGTAAATTGAATTGCCGGTTCGAAGACGGACAACAGATTGAGTCAGGCGTTGTGACACCAGAGGCCGGTCGCGATGCGTTCGTGGGGATTGGCGAATTTTCAATCGCAGCCCCCACCGACATCACGTTCAGCGCCACGCAGCAGTCGGCTAAGGTGGACGGGAGCGGCAAGATGACGTTCCTCGCCGATCGCGACTTTGACGGCAGCGAACTCGACACGCCCACACTCGTGCGGATCATGTGGCAGGAGCAGATGGACTTCAAGGGCAAGCAAAACGTCGCCAATTTCAAAAAGAAAGTCCACGTATCAACCGACACGAGTACCTACGATTGCGATCAACTTCGCGTGGACTTCGTCGATGCGGTGAAAGCCCAGCCGAAAGAAGCCCAGGTCGCGTCCGCCGACAAGAAGCAGTCCAAGTGGTGGATCTTCACACCGCTGGTCAACTCCGCGTCGGGCCAATCGGATAAGCAGGCCAAGTTCAAGATCTCCGGCCCATCGTTTAACAAAGACCCGATCTTCATCCAAGCCACCGGTCATGTCGTCGCCGAGAATCGCAACATGCGCCAAGATTCAAAGCGACTCAAGAGCCGCGTCCAGATGAAAGGCCCATCGATGTCGATCGATCTGCTGAAGAAATTCGTGCACGTCGACGGCAGCGGCAACATGCTCATCGAAGATTACCGTCCACCCAAACCCCAACAAGGCGCCAACAATAAGCCAAAGTCAGGCGGAGCGACGCCCTTTGGCGCGGTCTCGCGGGATGAGCCATCGCAAACGTACCTGGGTTGGAAGAACACGATGCACTATCGCTACGATGTTAACATCGCCCAACTCGACAAGGATGTGCAACTTGTTCACCGATCAGGCGACAAGATGAAGATGGCTGCGGAGATTCTTGGGCAGCGAGAGGCGGCCAGCCTGAGCGAAGGTCGGGTGGCGACGCTCGACGCACAATCGCTCGTCGTGCAGTTCATTCGCACAGCCAACGACAATCGTGTCGGCGCCAGTCGGCTCAGCGGAACCGAAGTGCAATCCTTTAATGCATCGGGGCAGGTCTATTTCGTCGACTCGGGCATCTCCGCACTCGCCCAGCAGATTACGTACTCGCTTGATGACAACATCCTTCAAATCATCGGCACGAAGGATGAACCCGCACAACTCTTCGACGAGCGCGGGCACTTTCGCAGCCAGACCGGTCCACGGTTCGAATGGGATCGGCGCACCAATATCGTGCGCGCACAAAACTCTTATGGCCGCATGAACTAAAAAAGTGTCAGTTTGCGGCAGTTGTCGCCATGTCGACATCGCCCCCCTGCCCGTTCCAATCGTATCCAAATTGCTTCGAACACGCCGAGGCAAAACCGGACCCACGAATCGCGTTTCGATTCGCAACTGCCTGGTCCGCGCATCACTCGAGTTCACAGAAACAAAACGGACACAATGACGTTTTTGGCTGCGCGGCGATTCGCGGAATCAACTCTCAATTAGTTGTACAGCAATGCTTGCCTTTTGCGCTTGGTCGAGAATAATCTTTTGAGTGCGGGGTTGGCGGACCCCGCAGCGTATTCCACCCAGCCAGGGGTTATTGAATCCAATCTTGGAGGTTCAATCTGAAGCGTATGAAAGTGCGCGCAGATTGCGGGCTGTTTGCCACTGCCCGAAGAACGAACCAGGTTTAACGATCTCTTTGGGAATCCACAATAAAGAGGGTGCTTTCCGGTCTAAGAGACGGCTTTTTTAAATGGAAACCGTTTCGTTTGGGAAAGGGGCATATCGCCCTGCGAGATTCACCGGTCGAGTTGACATTGATTGGTAGCACGACCACCGTCAACCCGCTGGTGTATCACGCAGGGCGGTGTGATGTTGAAACGAACATCGCAATCAAATTGGGGAAGCGAACTACGAGGGGTGGGAAGTAGGACAGTGGGCGGTGGTGCCAGCCGTACGCACCCTCGCCCACTGATCCGTTTCTGGCGGGCAGGTGCGTTTCTGCAATCGGCGTTTACAGGCCCGACTGCTGTTTTCCAAACGCGATCACTTCATTGAGCGAACCGCTGCGAAACCCGCGCGGATCGATTTCAACGCGCGCGATGCCGAGCGATTTGAAGAATTCTGCTAATTTGCT
>JAUIEW010000293.1 GCA_030429365.1 Phycisphaerae bacterium | reverse complement strand
TCAACGTCAAAGAGCAGAAACAAAAGTGCGACAATATAAAAGCGCACGTTAAATCGGCGCCGGGCGTCCTCAATGGGGGGCATGCCCGATTCGTAGGTTTCGTCTTTACGCTCGCCTTTGCGTTTTGGACCGACGACGTGGGTGAGGATAAGGATCGCCCCGGCCATCGTGATCGCGACGCAGATCACAAAGAGGATGGATGCGTAAGGCTGCATTGCGTTTGTGATTGCAAAAAGACGCATTGGGCTCCCCGTTCGAGGCAACTGATGGCCGACGTTGACGGTGTAGGTCTGAGGCCGTCAGCCTGAAAACCAGCCGATTCACGCTCGCGCCATGACGCCAATTGACCCAAATAAAGCGGCAGTTGGACCAATGCCATCGGTCGCACTTTAATTTCGGCTTTCCGCATTGCAAGGGACTACGAGAATTTTTTCACAATGTCTGTGAGTAGTTTATATGGGGTGAATGGTGTGTTGGCGAACAGGATTTGTAAGGTTCTGGCGAAAATAAAGTTACGAGGTGTCCGGGGATGTTTGACTATTGGGGTGTTTCACTGTCATCGTCAGTCTCAGCACCAAGGCGCGCACGGAAGTGGGCCGCATGGGCTTGCTCGGCATAGATCTTGGCCTTCTCCATGTCTCCCATTTTCTGATAGAGGTCGGCCAACTCCTGGCAAACGACGCTTAGTCGTCGATCAAGGATGCGTTCGCGCTCCCGCACGACGCGTTGGGTAACCTGGGTCGCCCGCCCGTAGGATTCCTCAACCATCTGCTGCGTCGTTCGGCTCATCTCGACGGCAAAAAGTAGAATCAATGCCACCGAGATTGTTCCGCCTATGAATGCCAGGTTGCGCGAACTGAATTTTCGCAATCGGTACAGCCATGAGTCCGACATCGCGGTGACCGGGGTGCCGCGCTTGAGCGCTTGAAGGTCTTGCAGCAGCGCTTCGACGGATTGATAGCGCTCAAGGTGATTCAATGCCGTCGCCTTGCTCACGATTGCAGCCAACTCTGTTCCAATTCGGGGCGCTACTTGGCGAATTGGCTTTGGCGCGAGCAGCGCCTGATCCAATTCTTTTGAGCGGCTTTGGGTCCCATCGGATGGGCGAGCACGCTCCAGCGACAACACTTCGTACATGAGAATGCCCAGCATGAACACGTCGGTACGCGTGTCAACCGAGCCGCGATCGGCAACTTGCTCGGGGGCCATGTATGCAGGTGTGCCGGCAACGCCTGCCAGCGATGCAGTTGGATCAGCCGGGTCGCCTTCAATCAATCGGGCCAATCCGAAGTCGAGCACAACTGGCTCGCCCGTCGAATCCATCAAGACGTTGCTTGGCTTCAAGTCGAGGTGCATCACGCCGCGTTTGTGTGCGTGACTCACGGCGCTGCACACGCTTTCAAGGATCTTCAATTTTGCGTTGACTGAGAGACGTTTTTCTTTGACGTATTCATGAAGGGGGAGCCCGTCGATCCATGGGGTAACAAAATAGGCGTGCCCATAGACTTCACCCTCAGATCGAATGGGAATCACGTGGGGGTGGCGGAGCCGCGCAAGCGACCGGATTTCCCTTGAAAATCTAACGTTTCCGCCTTCGTTGAGTGGCGAATTATAAAACACTTTGATGGCCACTTCCTCGCCGCTGGCTTCGTGGGTGGCGCGGTAGACCCGTGATTGGCCGCTCTCGATAAAGTCGCCGCGCAAGTTGAAACCGGGAATAAAGAGATTCTCCGGTAACTTGATCGCGTCGCTGAGCCCTGGGGATTCGTTCGCACCTTCGACATCACCAGCCACCGCAGAACGAATGCTCGTCGCGACCTTTTCGTCAATCAGATATCGCTTCCACTGGTCGTAGCACAACTCGCATGAGAGGACGTGCCGAAGCGCCTTTCGCGTTTCGGTATCGCTCAACTCATCGCGATAGATCTGAAAAATCTCAAGCTCGGTCAGGCAGCCATCCATCCGATGCAGTCTCTCCGTTGGTTGCTCATGTCATCTGCTGCGAAAGGGCTCAACAAAAAAGTGTCACAATCTGGCACCAATCAAAATACGATTGTGTAGTTCAACCCTTCAGGGCCGACGTTATTTTTCCCACTGCGATATGAATCGGGGGCCCATGGCCAATAGCCAGTTGGCTACACTTCGCCGCTTCTGGAAGACCGATGTCTCGCTGATCCCGATGCGCTCAGCCACCACCTTGATGGGCAGTCCACGAACTTCAACCAGAAAATAGCAACGAAGGTCCTTGGTGCTGAAATTCTTTACCGCAACACGAAGAAGCGACGAGAGTCGATGGCGGACCCAAAGGGCATCGAACTGCTCGTCCGCCCGAAGCAATTCTTCCTCGGCTTGCGGGTCTTCCTGGTCCGACCAGAACCCGGTCTGGGGCTGAGGGCTGTTGCGCAGCGATGCCTTCCGATGATGATTGCGGACCACGTTGCGGGCAATGCCGCCGATCCAATCTCTGAGACGTCCGGAAGATTTTTCGAATCGCCCCTCCTTGAGACCGGTCGCGGCCCGCTGAATTGCATCCTGGGCAAGGTCACGGGCGATTTCTGAATTGCAGCCGGATTTTGTGAAGTACCGCTGAAGCATCGGCGTGTAGCGGGCCTCAAACGTCTCCCAGGCCCGGCGATTATTCAGCTCGGGAAGGCGGGTGACCAGGAAAGAAACGGTGGTAAACATGGTCTGAGGCGGGTTTCCAAAGATTTCTGCATAAATCGGTTTAGTTATGGGCGACCGGGCACAATTTAGAGGTGTCGGCTGAGACGTCTTGGCGACACATGGGGCATAAAACCATACCGACCAAGACTGAATTATAGTCGGTCGATCCGGGGTGATCCAAACAACTTTGCTTGTTGGGTCTTGGGGGCGTAAACCCGTCGCCGCATATGGTCAGAAGTAACGGGCGGAGCGGCGCGGAAGCCAGATTGAAGTAGGCCGGACCAGATTGAAGTGTTCGGGTCAGGTTGAAATTGGTTTGGCTGAATTTGAGTTGGTCGGGTTGGTGTGTTTGCCGTGGCTGGTAAGTGTCTCACATTCCAGTGTTCTTACCACGCCATCGGCAACGAACCGACCCTCTAACGATTTGATGTATGCGTCAAATAGCGTCAACTGGGTTTGTTAACGTTCAATAAAAGGAGGTGCGCCTCACACAAGACAGATTGAATCGAATGGACTACACAGACTGGGAACGCGATCCGACAGCACTTGGATGGCGTTCCCAGTTCTTTTTACGCAGCACTTTTTGCCTTCACGTCAGATCAGGAAATAGCAACGTGAACGTCTGTCTTCAGATCTGCCGGCGGTGTGTTTTGCGGATTGTTAAGATATACCTCAAATGGCGGCGCGTCGCGCGGTTCATGACCGCTCGACGGTAACCACTGCCCGCAAAGTGCGGCGTACGTGTCCACGAGGTTTTCGTACGGTCCGTTGTGCCGGGCGATGGCGTAGTTGCCGCCCGAAATTTCCTGCACACCGATTTCGCCTTCACCTTCAAAATCATCACCGACGGCGAGGCACGCGTCGTAGCGAATCTTGTCGGCTGGCGTGACGTCGGGATCATCATGACACAGGCCAAGGCAACTCGCGTTGGGGTTGAACAACCCGCGCGGTCCTGCCCACGCCATCAGTTTTTCCCAGGCTTTTCCTGCTTCCTGATACGGGCCGATGTTTCGCACAAACGCGACGCGCTTTGCGGGAAGCTTTTCAATACGAACATCCATGGATTCAGCTCCTTTCGATTGGGGTTTAAAATCTTTGATTGGCGTTTCGGGTGAAAAGTGAATGCCCGAAGCGCATAGCGGTAAGATGGTCTGTCGTCGTTCGGTTCGATATTCGGAAGGCGACGCGCCGAACGCCGATCGAAATGCGCGGCTAAAGGCTTCCAGCGCTTCATATCCGGCATCGAAGGCAACGTGGGTGATCGCCTGGTCCGTATGAACAAGGCGCAGCGCCGCACGTTCCAGCCGAAGTCGTCGCACGTGCTGCATCACCGATTCGCCCACCATACCCTTGAATACGCGGTGAAAATGGTAGGGTGAAAAGCAAGAGATTGATGCGAGTTCTTCGAGTGAAAGGGCGTCGTCCAACGAGTTCTGGATGTGAACGAGGACGCGCAATATCCGAGCGTGGTAGTCTTGTTGGGTTGTGCGTTTCATGCCTCTCGCAATCAATATCGGAATCAGCAGAACTGTTGCAGGTCAACTTGTCATGAGAAGCTTAACCGGCGTTGAGCGGCTGTGCCTGACGTTTCTTGCGGATTCTGAAATGAGCAAAAAATGGGCACAAAAAAAGGCCGCCATTGATTGGCGACCTGGGCGTTGATCTGAACGAACTGCTACATTGACGCAGATGAATCACCCGCGCAGGATGGCTTTTCGCATCACGAAGACGCCGCCGATTCCAAACATGACGACCGTGGTGGGCTCCGGTATGGTCCTGAATTCCAGCAGGGAGAAGTCCGGCGCGATTCCATTGCCGTCGTAACTCGTTCCCGGTTTGGTTGCTGCAAAGTAGACAACCAATTCGCCATCCAGAATGAAGCTGACAGGAACCGGGACACTCACCACACTCACCGATGACGGGCGTGCCGAGATTCCTTTGAAGACCGAGTCGGGCTGCTTCACGCCGTCGAAGTAGAAATCGATGGTGTCGACGGGAAATGTTGCCGCGAATGAATCGTGATCGATCAGTCCGATGGTCAATTCGGCGACATCAGGTGTCTCGCCGCCGAGATCAAAGGTATGTGTGTAGACAAACGAACCGAGACTGTCATCCACGAAGTCATTTCCAAAGAGCGTGCCGTCAAACGGAAACGGTTCATCCGCGCCGGCTGACGCCATCTCCGAGGCGAAGACAGGCGATTTCCCGTCGTCGAAATCTTGGTACCCAAGCAGGCTCATCGAAGACCCAGCAGCCGTTTGCGGACTTGAAGCGATGACAATGATGGTGACGAAGATTGCACCGATCAATGCGCGCAGCGTCTTGTTCATTTTCTAGCTCTCCCTCATAGGACAGACGGGACATATTCCCTCCACGGAAACATGTACATCGTGCCCGTGTCTTATCGGCTAAGACTGAGGTTGAGTCGGGAATTGGACGTGGCGTTCGATTTGATTGAATCCCATGCCATCGGGAGTTGGTCGGCGTGCAACCCATGCAGCGGTGTCGCGAACCATACGCCTTCAAGCTGCTGAAATCTTGCGTGGGGCATCGACTTGACGTATAGCATGAGCATGCGTTTGAAGCGTGTCATGTCAAATTGAACACAACAAGGGGTGACGCCATGATTGAGTTGGCTGGTAAACGGGCGCTGGTTTGTGGAAGCACGCAAGGGATGGGGCGCGCAAGCGCATTCGAGTTGGCCAAGCTCGGTGCGAACGTCACACTGGTTGCCCGCAACGCTGAATCGTTGGATGCGGTCTGCAAAGATCTGGATCGCTCGCGCGGACAGGAACACGCGACGCTGTGCCAGGATTTTTCAGATCCGCACGCGCTGAGTCAAAAAGTGCAGGCGTACATCAATGAATCGGGCCCGATCCACATTCTGTTGAACAACACCGGTGGGCCTGGCGGT
>JAUIEW010000292.1 GCA_030429365.1 Phycisphaerae bacterium | reverse complement strand
ACCAAACGCATCGATCACGCCTTGCAGTTCCGCTTCGTTGTGGGCTTCGATGAGGGTCGATAGTCCAAAGTCTGCAGCCAACGCTGCGAACTCTGCAATCGCACGCGGTTTGAGCACTTCGGCGATGAGCAGGATCGCATCGGCGCCGGCTGCCCTTGCTTGGGGAATCTGGTACGTGTCGACGATGAAGTCTTTGCGCAGCAGCGGGAGCGACGTCGCGCTGCGAACCTGGGCGATGTATTCCAGGCGCCCGTCGAAGTATTTTTCGTCGGTCAAAATGCTGATCGCCGAAGCACCGGCTTGCTGATAAACTTCGGCGATGCGTGCGGGTTCGAACGACTCGCGAATGACGCCGGCAGAGGGGGACTTGCGTTTGATTTCGGCGATCAGGTGGATGCCAGCCGGCGCGGGTTTTTCGAGAGCGCCTTTGAAATCGCGCGGGGCGTCTGCGGTGTTGGCTGATGCGATGACGTCAGCCAGCGGCACCTCGGACTTTTGCCGGTCAACTTCGACGCGTTTGTCGGCGACGATCTGTTGCAATATGTTGCTCAACGTTGCGCTCCCGGGATTGATCGCGGTGTTAGGTTTTTAACGACGATGCGGTATCGTCGGCAGGGCGAGTGTAGTGAACACAGAAATCGAGTTCAATTCGCTGGGTCAGGTGGCGAGCATGACGTTGATCCTCGATCGGGTCAACTGGGTGCTGATCGGTTTTGGATCGGCGGTCTGCCTTTGGCTGCTGGTTCAACTGATTCGAAATCGCCAGGCGAGCCCACTCGTTGCGTTTGCACCCCCGCGCGGTGAGCGGCTTCCTCTCGAGTTGATCGTACTGCCGATTTTGGTCCTCGCGGTGGTTCAGTCATTGATCGCGCCATTGCTCGCAGATTCGAGGGCGGGGGCGGACCTGACCGACTTGGAGAATCCGCAGACGCAGATCGTGCTGGCGCTGTCGCAGAATATCGCCACGGTGTGTGCGCTCTTGGCGACGTACTGGGTGGGATCTCGCTACATCGGCGAATCGGGCAACACATTCGTCCTCGGGCGAAAGAGATTTACAGGGGACCTGTCGGCAGGCGTCCTCGGCGCATTGGCCGCGCTGGCGCTTTGTCAGGGGACGCTGGCCGCGACGCAGTGGATGATCGTCTATTTCGATCCGCAGCATCAGTTTCCCGAGCATCGCGTGATCAACCTGATGATTTCGCCCGATCAGCCCGGCTGGGTGCGCCCGCTCATGTGGATGGGGGCCGCGGTCATCACGCCATTCGCCGAAGAGTTTTTCTTTCGCGGCATCCTGCAGACGATCCTGTTCCGCTGGGTGAAGAGTCGGTGGATGGCGATCCTGGCGGCCAGCATCCTGTTCGGTTTCGCCCACAGCGATCAGCCGCAAGTCGTCCCGGCGATCACGGCGTTCGGGATCGTCCTCGGCGTCATCTACGAAAGAAGAGGCTCGCTGACAGGCCCAATCATAGCGCACGCGATCTTCAACGCGAAGACGCTGCTGTGGGTGACGCTTGCACCTTGAACTCAGTAGAGTTCGACGCACTTTCCCAGCCAGAAAGACCACTATTCTAGCAGGATGACCCTATTCTCACAGAACGGGAACAGGTGCATCTGGGGGGTTGCCAGGTATGCGGAGTGGCCTGGATTGTTTTCGAGGTGGCTTTGAGCTGGCCGGCATTTCATCTGAATCGCAGCATTTGCGACTGGTGGCGTGCTAGCTATCATGAGAAAAAATAATTAAGATTGAAAATGGGCTGGATATCGGATTCGTGCATGGCATAATGTATCCGGAGGTTATGTGACATGGGCTTTGAGTTTTTTGAGCGATCTAGCCGTGGATTTCGTCCTCGTGCTTCAATACGTAAACAAGGCCAAATCGGCCTTAGCCAAGGGGCTGTTCGCCGCTTTGGGCTGAAAAACTGGAAATACGCGATTCTCGGGTATGACAGAGAGGCTAAGCAGGTGGCATTGAAGCTTACAAATGATGAGGATGCTGCGGGGGTCCAGCGCATCGTGATAAAGGATGGTTCGGCATCGGTTTCTGCTCGGTCGTTTCTTGAGTATTTTGACATTCAGTATCGAGATAGGACGCGCCAGTTTGATGTCGAATTCGATTCTGATGAGAAGTTGCTAATTGTCCCTGTTGGAGAGTTGGGACACAATGGGGATACAAGTATCGATGGGGATGCGGGAGATGTGGACACCGCGAACGAAAACATAGATTCTGAGGATTTTGTTTAGAGCGTAAAAACGCGCGAGGACCGGGACGATTTCCTAGGCCGCCCGGTCCTCAAATTGCTGTGCGAGACCCGCAGCCGATTTGGGAATTAACTGCGGGCCTTCCGAGATTCTGGGGTCTCTCTTGATTGAAGTCAAGACCTTAGTCGGGGAGGTCCGTTAGGAGGCCACTTATGAGGTCTTTATCGGATTCTGAGATTGAGTTGTTGAAGTCGTTGTATGTGATGTGCGACGTGCCGGTGGATAGTTTCATAAGCAATTGGGATCAGTTAGTCCAACTTGCAGCGGATTTCAATCGGCAAGTCGGTGGATCGTTTAAGCCGGAAGAGTTGCTGAACCTTATGATGCGGCAACGGAAGCGAGGCCGGTGGCCTCGCATTCGTCGACAGTATCATGGGCGTCAGAACAAGAGGGCGTCCTAACGCAGTTCAGAGGCGAAATGCCTGAGCCTGTTGGCTTGGGCATTTCGTCTTTCTTCGTATTTTTAACTCTGAATAATTCGGCCAAAGAAGGCTAAGGATAATCTCAAGATGCCAAACACATTAACTTGTACTTGGACCGGGGCGAGCGGAAAGCAATACGACTACCATGTTTACAAGATTCCTGCAGTTTTTGACCCGGGTCAAATTGGAAACTACATCTATGCCAAAGTTAACGAGAACAACAATTGGGTTCCGATTTACATCGGGGAAGGGGACCTAAAGGAACGTGCGAACCTTGATCGTCATCATCAAGGTGAATGCATCAAGAGAAAGGGAGCAACGCACTTTCACTGCCATTTAAATCCCGTAAAAGAAGCTCGTTTGGCGGAAGAAGCTGATTTGTTAGCAGGACACCCGGAAGCATACGTCCCGACAGGGTGCAACATTAAAATTGGTGGCTAACGATCACCGATTGCTAGAGTCATGAGATCAAGCTGACCCATACGGTGCCAATCAAACAGCATATCTCAACTGGGCTGTCGCCAAGATCGTAGAGGCGGCAGCCCCATTTTCGAGACATTTCGATGGCTGCGATAGAGTCGTGTTTGTTCTGACCTCCTTCGCCAGAGAGCCTTTGCGACACAGGTGACGTTGATCCTTTTGCCCCTATTCTGTAGCATCCGCAGGCTATTCGTGCGAATTTGACGGGTTTTTGGCTTATCCGGTGCGGCGGGCCGCACCCTACGGGGATTGGTTTTGCTTGATTCTAAAGAACAACTTTCGCGGGTGATGCGGGGGGCTGACACGGTTTACTCTGAGGAGGAGCTGGCGAAGAAGCTTGCCCGGTCGGTGGAGAAGGGCGTGCCTTTGCGGGTGAAGCTGGGGATGGACCCGACGGCGCCCGACCTGACGCTGGGGCACACAGTCGTCCTGCAGAAGCTTCGCGACTTCCAGGATTTGGGGCACAAGGCGATCCTCATCATCGGCGACTACACCGCGATGATCGGCGACCCCAGCGGTAAGTCCAAGACCCGGCCCGTGCTCTCGCGCGAACAAGTCGACGCCAACGCCCAGACCTATCTCGAGCAAGCCGGCAAGGTCATCGACACCTCGCCCGACAAACTCGAGATTCGAAAGAACAGCGAATGGCTCGAACCGATGTCGTTCGCCGACGTCATCCAGATGGCCGGCAAAGTCACCGTCGCCCGGATGATGGAGCGCGACACCTTCGCCAAGCGTCTGAAAGCCGGCGCCGAAGTCTTCATCCACGAACTCTTCTATCCCATGATGCAGGCGCAGGACAGCGTCGAAATTCGCGCCGACGTCGAACTCGGTGGGACCGACCAAACCTTCAACAACCTCATGGGCCGCGACTTCCAACGCAATGCCGATCAACCGCCGCAGGTCGTCATGGTCATGCCGCTGCTCGTCGGCACCGATGGCAAAGAGAAGATGAGCAAGTCGATGGGCAACTACATCGCGGTGACCGATCCGGCACCCGAAATGTTCGCCAAGGTGATGAGCATCCCCGATGAGTTGATGGCCAACTACTTTGAATTGCTGACGACGGAAGACGCCACGCGCATCGCCGAACTGACCAACGCATCGAAGACGCACCCGCGCGACGGCAAGGTCGAGTTGGGGCGGATCATCGTGACGCGGTTTCATGATGCGGAGGCGGCGAAGGCGGCTGTCGATGAGTTCTTCAGGATTCATGGTGCGGGCAAGTCGGGCGTACCGGACGAGATGGACGATTTGAAGGTGCCGGCTGACTTGCGCGACGGCGATTCGATCGCGGCTGCGGACCTGGCGGTTTGTGCCGGATTTGCGAAGTCGAAGGGCGAGGCGCGGCGTCTCATCGCGGAGAATGGGCTGCGATTGGATGGTGAGCCGTTGACCGATCCGCAGGGGACGGTGTCGATTCGGACGGGGCAGGTCTTCCAGCGGGGCAAGAGGAAATTCGTCAAACTCGTGGTAGACTGATGTCCGGTTGGGTTAACCACCCGACCAACGATGTTTGAATCGTGTAGGGTGGGCCGTGCCCACCGTTTTTCGCATATCGACGACATGGTGGGCAGGGCCCACCCTACGGTGCGCTCACACGCCTATTGATTGTTTGAATCCTTTAAGTTGAATCCTTGCATGTTCGTACCGATTGTCGCCATAGTGGGCCGGCCCAACGTTGGCAAAAGTTCGCTGATGAATTGTCTGATGCACCGCAAGGTCAGCATCGTCGAAGCGACGCCGGGTGTGACGCGCGATCGTGTGTCGTGCATGTGCGAGGTCGAGGGCACGCATTTCGAACTGGTCGATACCGGTGGGTATGGCATCAAGGACCACGACGACCTGACCGAGCACGTCGAGCGGCAGATCAGCTACGCCATCGAGCAGGCCACCCGCATTCTGTTTGTGGTCGACGTGATGGATGGGATCGTCCCGCTTGATTTGAAAGTGGCGACGTTGCTGCGTCCGTATCAGGACCGGGTCACGCTCATCGCCAACAAAGCCGACGACACCGCGAAGGAGTTGCAAGCCGCAGAGTTCATGCGACTCGGATTCGGCGAGCCGATGATCACGTCGGCGCTGCACAACCGCGGGCGTCGCGATCTGTTGGAGAAGCTGGCTGAGATCATCGGCGACACCGGTGAAGCCCCACCCGAACCGATCATGAAGGTGGCGGTCATCGGCCGGCAGAACACCGGAAAGAGCACGTTCATCAATTCGCTCGCGGGCGAGGAGCACGTCATCGTCAGTGAAGTGCCGGGTACGACGCGCGATGCGATTGACCTGCGTTTTGAAGTGGACGGCAGAGCGTTCATCGCGATCGATACCGCAGGTGTGAAGAAGCGCAGCAAGTGGTCCGGGTCGATCGAGTTCTATGGATACAACCGCGTCGAAAAATCGCTCATGCGAGCCAACGTGTGCATGCTGTTTATCGATTCGACCAAAGACATCACCTCGGTTGATAAGAAA
>JAUIEW010000291.1 GCA_030429365.1 Phycisphaerae bacterium | reverse complement strand
GTGGACGATCCAAACCTCTCGAATCATACCGAAGACAGCCGAAAACTCAAGCGATTAAGCGTGCGGAATTCACATGGTGAGTTCTTTGCAAGCAGCACAACCCAGCTTACTTCGCATTGTGTGAATGGGATAAATGCGACAGCACACAACCACTCAATCAGCGGGTCCGAGATCTGCGCCGCACTCCGGACAAATGTACCGCTTGCCTTGAGCGAGGCGGACGACCCATCGGCCGTTGCACGACTTGCTGTTGCAGCGGATCGCCGGCTGACCTGTCTTTTTCGAGCATTTCGGACACGTCACCGGATACTTGTTAAAACGAAACGGGCGATCGATCACAAACATCGCACCGCAATCGGTATTCGTACAGATCACGCGGTGGTCGGTGGTGGTGGCTTGCTCTTTGACATCGACGTTGGGAACAAACGAATTCGCAACGGCAGATATGATCAACGCGCCGATGATGCCGACCAGCCCATACGTCCCGTAGCGAATCGCCGGCGTCTGCCAAAACAGTGTCGGTTCTTCGCGACACGCATCAAACCACTCGCGCAGCTTGGCTTTTACCACGGGGATGCCGTCGCGAATGGCATCAAGAAGCAGCCCCAGTTTGGGTTCCTTACCAACGGGCATGATGATCCGTGGTCCTTTGGAGGGCGCGATTGGCTCGCGAGTTCGACGACTGGATACGCAGCAAGGATTGTAGGGGCAGCCGGCTGACAGGGTCAACGCGGCGATGATCGTCGCCCGTACAAGCGCGGAGCAGGCCGTTGTGCAGCGCATCGGTCATTACAGACCGCATCGGACTCGCGCACTCCCCCCGACCTGCCCCGCTGGCGCGTACGGCGAGTGGTCATCAAGCCTAACGGGGCTTGAGCTCACCCGGATCACTCAACTGGATTGGTGCGTCCTGACCACGCGGTGGGTTTGATGCCGGCATCCACCGACACAGCGTAGCCACCCTGAATCGACCGGAAATGTTGAATCAGACTGAGAGGATACCCCCCAAAAAATCACAGGCAGAAATGCGCAGATTTCGATCGAGCTTTCGCCCCGCTGCGTCCCTGAAATCCTGCCCGCTTTTATTCATCCGCCAAACCAACTGTCTGGACAATCCGCGACTGAATCCTGGCCCCCCGACTCAGTCACCCCCAAGACCAAGAAATGCAAAAAAACACAACGCAATTGGGAGGGCTGGAAAGGGCGTTTTAGACCCCGCGACACCTTCTTGGCCGCCTTGCAATAAAAACCATAACTAGCTGTTATTATTATATTTACAAATCACAATGCGGCAGTTTCAGGGACTTTCTGAGCCGTTGACGCCCCCAGAACCCACTGCTATAGTCAGCCTCAACGTCGTCGGAAAATCACAACACATCATAGGCAGCAGAAGGCACGTTTTTCAGTTGCTTGTGAAGCTGAATATTGCGGCTTTACACTTAGCCGTGGCGCGCTTCCGGCGCTGGACAAAATCCGGCGCCGGAAGTTGTATTTTTGGCGCACGCAATTCTTGACGGTGCAACCGAATTCGAGATAACCATTCGGCATGTCCGGGCACCTCAATCGCAGCGCGTTTCAACTCACGTCAGCCGACGTCGTCAGCCAGGCGCGCATCTGTCGCGAGCACTTTCGATTGACCCTCAGCTGCCCGAACTTCGCCGACGCCAAACCGGGGCAGTTCGTTCAGCTCAGCCCCGAAACCGACTCCAGCCAGCCGAGCCATCGAGCCGACGCGACCGATTCGGTTGACGTTTGCGATGAAGCCATCCGCTCAACGGCCACGCTGCCTTTTCTTCCACGGGCATTCAGCATCGGCGGGTTGCGACGAAACGGAAACGGCTGCGAGATCGACATCATCTACCGCGTCGTCGGTGTGGCCACGCAATGGATGGCCACCCTTCGCCCGACGCAGACCGTGTCACTGCTCGGTCCATTGGGTCAGGCGTTTCCCATCATCGCGTCGAAACCAAATGCATACCTCGTCGGTGGCGGTGTTGGGGTACCACCGCTTCTGTGGCTTGCTGGCGCACTGACCGATGCGGGTATCAACACGACGGCTGTCATCGGTTCGACGACCAAGGAACTCCTGCCCCTCGCCCATCAAGGCAACCCAACACCGGCCGACGATGCAGGTGAAGCGCGCCTGACATCGACAGAGTTCGCAAACGCCAACACGCCAGTCGTCATCAGTACGGATGACGGAAGCTTCGGATTCAAAGGCAATGTCGTCCAAGCGTTTCAAGCGCACCTAAGCGCCAACAACATCAACCCCACCAGCGCCGTCGTCTACACCTGCGGACCCGAACGAATGATGCAGGGCGTCGCGGAATTCTGCGAAACAAAAGACTACGAATGCTACGTCTGCATGGAACGGTCGATGGCCTGCGGCGTGGGAACGTGCCAATCGTGCGTCGTCACTGTCAAATCCGAAACCCCGCCCAACTGGCGCTACGCCCTATGCTGCACCGAAGGCCCGATCTTCGAACGCAGCCAAATCCTCTGGAATCAATAGAAAAAGGGTGCCCCGCCCTTCCAGGGTGGGGGACTGACCGAATGCAGAAAATGTCACAATGTGACATCCAGCGCGCACAAGTCAGAAGTGCCACTGCTCTGTGAGCAGTGCGGGAGGACATTGATCCCAGCGCGCCAACACTGCTCACAGAGCAGTGGCACAAGTTGAGATCCATTCGGCGAATCAACTGCTAGCCGACCGGTACTTGCGCAGCGCCCAGTTGAATACGAGCGATGAAAACAGTAGCAAGCCCACGGCGATGAACAGCGCATAGGCCACCAAATACGGTTCAAACACGCGAACCATCACGTTGGCGGGCAGGTTGGCGACGATCAGCACCGGGAAGACAAACGTCAGCGCGAACCACAGCACGCCGCGCACCATCGGTTTGTAAATTTCTGCCGGGTACTTCGAGCAACTCGTCAGGTAGAACCAAAAGTGCGACGCGCTGGTTTGCCGAATGAGCCAGACGCTCGTCGCGCTGAACATGAACATCAGCGAATACAGCGTCACCACGCCACTGCACACCAACACGACAAACATCGCCACGTGCTTAACCGTCAGCGAGACACTGAGTTGCGAGAACGCATACACACAAAGGATGATGCCAAGCGGGATGTTGGCTAGCGCGGTGTACGAAATGCGCTCAAACGACAGCAGAAACTGCGTGTTGGCCGGCTTGAGTAACACGAAATCTAGATCACCGGTTCGAATCTGGGCGCTGATCCGTTGCAGGTTGCCGAAGAAAAACGCCTCGAACAAACTCGATATCAGAAAATGCGTCCCTAGCAGAAACAGGTATTCGTGATTGGACCAGCCGTCGATCTGCTTGGTGAATCGAAAAATCACTTCCACGAACACCAACATCATCCCGAGCCACAGGATTTCGCTGATGACGGTCACCGCGAAGTTCACGCGAAAGCTCAGCTCGCGCACGAGTCCGTTGCGCGCGAAGCAAAACAAAATGCGACCGTATCGACCAAGAACCGCCGTCACATTAGCCTCCAAACGCCGCATAGCGCCGCAAACCACGCCGCCATCCAACTGCCACCACACCCGAAAGAATCGCGATCCATATGCACTGTCCGGCGATCAACTGGCCGGCTTCTGCGGCATTCATCTTCCCCATGAGCATCATCACGGGGAAGAACGTCTCATACGCAAATGGCAAAAGCGTCACCGATCGTTCCAACCAATCGGGTAGCAGCGTCAACGGAAACTGATGCCCTGATAGGAAGTATTGGCTGACCATGAAGATGAACATGAAGCTGGTCACTTCCATAAACCAAAACGAAAGCAGACCGATGGCCATGTTGATCATGAAACCGAGGAAAAACGCAAGCACGAGCGAGAGAATGCAAAGTGGCCAAAGCTCACCCGCGGGCCAACCCGGCAGGAATCCGCGGCACCAGAAAAACACCAACGCATAGGGCAAAGCCGCCATCACGAAATAAACAGACTTATGCGCCATCCGCAGATGCAGGTGGTAGATCACGTAACTGAGCGGTTGAACGATGAACTTGCGGAGGTTGCCGTCGCGGATGTCGGTGGCGAGGGTCGACGCCAACCCTGGCATCGAACCAAACGCCCGCGCGATCATCACGATCAGGTAATACGAAACCATTTCGCCGTATCGCAGGCTGCCAATCTCTTCGCGCCCCGCGCCGGCATACACCGCCCGCCAAAGCGCAATCGTGGTGACGATCGGCGCAAAACGCAGAAATGTCCCGATGAGGAAATCCGTGCGATAGACGAACCGGTCAGCCAGCGATATTCGGAAAACCTGCCAATACTTACGCATATCCCCAGCTTATCCTTTTCGTCCCAGTCCGCCGCGCATCGCTGTCAACCTGGGCGATCTGGGAAGAAGAATTTCAAGAAACGTCAGACTGACGATTTTAGGTGAAGAACCAGATTCGTCCACGTCGATCTGGGTCTTCTGGGTAACCGATTTCGGGCTCCGCAATCCATACCGCGAACCCCGAAACCACGTCAAGGAGGCCATCTGTCATGAGTCATCGCGAACGAAACAAGTCCGACCGTGGGCGAAGCCGCTCAATCAAAGCGCGGGACCGCGCCCAAATGTACTTCGATGATCTGATGATCGATGAATACCTCACCGCAGAAGACGAACTCGACGTTCACGAGCGCGAAGTGATCAAGGTGCGCTACGGCGTCAGAAGGTTGGCCGACCATCTTTCCGATTCAACGATCGCCTACCATGTGCTCGGACTGGGTGACGATGCACCCGACAACGGTGAATCGATGGAACTCGATGTTATCGATGACGAAGCGCCGCTCCTTTCGACGTCACCCAAGTCACCGCCCGCAATCATGACACCACAAGCGTTCTCGCGGCAGGAAGATTTGTACGACGATGCGCCCGAACAGTTTTCTGTGAAGGGTATCCTCAGCGGGATGGCCTATGGAACTGCCGCCGGTTTGGGACTGCTGCTGATTTTGCGGATGATGGTCTGAACGAACGCGATGTAGGGTGGGCCGTGCCCTCCGCCGTCTGCATCCCAACGACATGGTGGGCACGGCCCACCCTACAACTAGGCACCCACAAAACGCACGGCGTGAATCGGCGGCAGGTTGGCTGAGATTGTCTCCCATGAATCACCCTGGTTGCTTGAACACCAGAGCGAACCGGTCGTGCTGCCGAACGCCAGACGACTTCCCGTTTCGTCCACATCCAGTGCGTGACGGAAAACCAAGTCATACGCGTGCGATTGCGGCAGGCCATCGGTGAGCACGTCAAACGTTGATCCACCATCTTTCGTACGGGCAACAACGACCTTGCCATCAACCGGAATGCGGTGTTCGTCTTTGACGGCTGGCACAAACCATGCGATGTTCGGATCGTGCGGATGAACAGCCACCGCGAATCCAAACTTGGATGGCTTGATCGCGTTGACGTCGGACCAGGTGCGTCCGCCGTCGATGCTTTTGAAGACGCCGTTGTGATGTTGCGACCACAGCGCATCCGGATGGGTTGGACACGCCACCACGAGGTGCGGATCTTGAATGTGCCCGACGTTGCGCTTTTCTGGCGGCATGTATTCGGCGTACATGCCATCTGAGCGGCACACCCACGTATCCCCGCCGTCATTGGTTTGCCAG
>JAUIEW010000290.1 GCA_030429365.1 Phycisphaerae bacterium | reverse complement strand
CTGGCAAACGCTCTTCTGCTGTTTTGCCTCTCCGAACCCCATGGGCAGAGGAGAGCCGCTGTACCTAATGGTTTCGGAGCCGTTCACTTTTTGAGGGACGTGGAGGTGCCCCAGCGCCAGATAATTGAAGCAGTCAGGAAATATCCCGGCTGTCACGTGAGCCAAGGAGCCAACATAGAGTTCGCGTACGCCATCACCATCGACGGTCTGCCCGCCTGCGGTGAACAGATGGCCCGTGCCAACGATGGGAATATCTGCCCCGAGTTCTTCGCGCTTCTGTTCGGCCACTGCGGCGACTGCGGCGTAATGGTTGCGAATGCCTGCGATCAGTTTCCGCTCTTTGTCTTCGACGCTCTCACCCGCTTCCGCAACGCGGATATCCCTGTCGCGAAGGTAGGGCACGGCGCAGACAATCAATTCTGGAGCGTCCTGCTCATTACAGAGCACCAGCACTTCACCTTCCGGGGATGCGGTGGTATTCCCGACCACGTGGACATCAAGGGCCTTGAGCAGCTCCTTGGGAGCATTGAGGAAAGACGGGGAATCGTGGTTGCCCGCAACGACGACGACATGCCGACACGATGAGGCGGCCACCCGGCACAGGAACCGGTAATAGAGCTCCTGGGCACGGTTGCTTGGGGTGCTGGTGTCAAACACATCACCCGCCACCAGCAAGGCATCAATTTTATTCTGCTGAATCGTCTCAGCCAGCCAGATCAGAAAAGCCTCGAACTCCTCGTAGCGTTTTCTGCCGTAAAGGGTGCGGCCGATATGCCAGTCGGATGTATGGAGAACTCTCATACTGCTACCCAGTCGCCGCTGAGGCCAGGGCGTTTCGCGTATTCCTCACGCCAGTTTTTCGATGAATTCATGTCGGCCAATAGGTCGTCTGACTTCGGTAGTTCAACAGGTGAGGGCTCAGAGACCTCCTTGTCAGTAAGCTCAGACCGCTGAAGTAGCCGAGTAGCCGCGATCTGGAGCCACTGGGGACGCTCTGAAAACCAATTAGGCGATGTCGATATCCCGCTCATATTTCTCCCCCTCAGCGTTCTGCTAGTGCTTTATGAACGTCACCTCGAACGCCTTGCATGGGCGGTACTGCTGTAGGCGATTGGCGAAGGTGAAGGCATCGTTCATCTCATAGTGCTGGAAGATATCGAGGCCGCGATCCAGGGAGATTTTCCAGCCGTGGTCGGTCACGATGTGGCGGGCGTGGATCGTGCCGGTGCCATCGAACTCCCAGGTGAAGTTCACACCCAAGCTGCCTGCGGACTCCTTCATCCTCTCGAAGTTGTCCTTCTGCTGTTCGCCTTTGAAATCGTCTTCCGTCGTCACCAGATGCACAGATACCTCCTCATCCGGTGCCTTGTGTTTGACCACGGTCTCCAACAACTCCATGAAGTTGCGCGCTTGATAGACCAGACGGATGTATGGATCAGTGACGGTGATCGTGGTCGCGCCCTTGAGATAAGGGCCGAGCAGTGTATCGAAGGAGAGGCCCTTCTGATTTTCCTGGAATGTGAGGTGCTTTTCCTGAAGCACAGGTTCAGCCGGAGCCAGGGATTTGGATGCGTTTTTAGGTGAGTCCGGTTGAGCAGCTTCTAAGATTTCCCCGTCTTCACCCTCGGCGATGGTCTTGTGGTAGTAGCCGGGGTATTCCTCCTCTTCGAGCGTGGTGACAGGCTTGTCCTGGCCATCGCTTTCTTGATAGGTGAAGCGGACGTTGCCGTAAGTGGAGTCGATGCGCATCAGTTGGTCTTTGACGCGCTTGCGTCCTTCAATCGCGAACCGCAGCAACTCCTCGACCTCTTCCTTGCTTGCTTCCCCTTGCGGAAAGAGAATCTTCATCAAGCCGGAGAACGTTTTGTTGATGCCATCGCGATCCCGCGTTGAGATATCTGAAGAGAGGGAGAAGTGCTCCTTGTAGCGATCCGAGTAATCGTGATTTCGCAGCGAGCGTAGGATCTCGGCCAGGTAGTCCACCACGAAACCGTACCCGTTGGAGAACATCTCGCCCCGGATGATGTCGACCTCCCACCCGGGGATATAGAAGTGGATACGGTCAAGGAAGGCGGAGTCGTAGAACTTTTCGGGCAACTCGCAAAACAGGTCCGAGTGCTTGAGCATGTAGGGCACGGTGTGCTGGGTATTGCCCACGAACACCATGGAGGCCTCCGCACCCAGTGTCTCGACGCCTCGCGAGAACGACTTGTTAGCCATGTAGTTCTTCATGACGTCGACCAGGGCCTTGTCCACGCGCTTCTGCTTTCCGGCAAACTCGTCGAAGGCCACGCAATCCCAGTATCCGACCAGGCCAATTTTTCCGGAAGAGTTGTTCACGAAGAGCTTGGGAACCGTGACCTCACCCCCGGAGATTAGAATGCCGTGGGGTGAGAACTCCGAGTAGATATGGGATTTGCCGGTTCCCTTGGGGCCAAGTTCGATCAGGTTGTAGTTACGCTCACAAAACGGGATCAGACGGACTAGTTGGGTCAGCTTGCTGCGTTTGCCGAACATCTCTGGGTTGAAGCCGATACTTTGCACCAGTAGGTCGATCCACTCGTCTGTGGTGAACTGTTTGCGAGCCTCAACATAGCCGTCGAAATCGAAATGTGAGAGCTGGATCGGCTTGAGGGTCGATAAGATCCAGGGGCTGGCGCTTTTGTCTTCGGTAAACTCATATTCCAAATCGGCAATACACCACACGCCGCCGACCAGAAGTTTGGGATGCTTCTTCACCGTTCCGGAATCAACCAGAACCTCCTTCAGCCCTAAACTGGAAAACTGCGCCTCGTAGACATCCTTCTTATCGTTCAGGTCAACGCTGATTTTGTCGATGACTTTGTAGCGCCCCTTTTCCTTGATGTTCGAACGGACCAATCCGGCTTCATTCCGATGAACGTAGTGCTTGGCAAGGATCTCTTTGACCGTCTGAATACCGGTCTGAATGGTTGGCTCGTCGCTGGTGGCGCAATATTGGCCCAGCAGATACTCCAACACATAGGAGGGAACGATGGCGTTGCCCTTGACCGTTTTGACGAGATCCTTGCGGACAACGAGTCCGGCGAAGTGTGAGTTGATTTTCTGATCAAGTTCGTTCATCGCTCACCCGTCTTTTAGAAGTCGAAGTCGCTGGTAAATGATCGCCGCATTAAGTAGCGGAGCGACTTGTATTCCTTGTAATGTGAAGTCCCGGCGAATTTTTCCTCCAGCCGTAGGATGACCTCCTGGCCGTTTGCCTCGTCGGCCGTGCGGGTGAGTACAAAGCGCACCTGCAACTCCCGCTCCCGGGGGTTGTCTGAACTGAGGTCAAAGGTCAGGTCATGGCTGTCGGAGATCAGCTCGCCCGCCTCGGTGTAGATGCCCGCCCGCAGCACACGCGGCTGAATCTTGTCCGTCACCGGCCCGGCTTGGTACACGGTCACCGCCAGTTGCCCGGAGGTAATCACCGAGCTGTCACCGCGCAGGATCTCCACCTCGACGGCGGCGACATCGCTCTGGCGCTTCTTGTTGATCTTGAGCACCGGGATCACCACCTCCTGAAGAGATGCGCCACCATGCACAAAGCGGCTGCCGGCGCCCTTGAGGCGTAGGCGGTTGATTGACTTGGGAACTTGAACTTCTATTTCGCCGGAGAGGTCTAATTTGTCGGGCGTGAGCTTGTGCAAGCTGGATGACCCCTTTAGCCCTGTACCCAGTACAAAGCGGCGGTCGCGATAGAGAACCGTGTCCCCCGTGGCCTCGACGCTAGCGAAGTCGCTATCTTCGAGCGGCCGGTGCTGGTAGATGAACCCATGGTCTGCTGTGACCAAGATATTGCTGGCATTGGCAGCTGTCAGCTTCTTCACGATTCGGACAATGTCCTCCAGAGTCTGCTCAGCGGCTTCAAAAGCTTGGCCTTCCGAGTGCATCTTGTCGCCGGTATGGTCGATTCGGTTGTGGTAGATGTAGAGCACATCGTTGCGCTTCAATAGTTCGCGACTGAAATCACGGTCGAGCTGCATAAAGTCTTCCGCGGTAATCGCTTCACCGCGACCATCCAAAGCGGTTCGAAGAATCTTGGTTCGGTTCGCAGTACCCTGGGAGCTTTGCCCATCCACCAGCACGGTTCCGGTTTCATTGTCGGCAATCGCCAGCTTCTCGTTGGGTAACAGCGCCGCCATGCCGAGCTGGGTATAGCTGGGCAGCATTGAAAGTGCCGGTTCCAGTTCGGCGCTGTATCGGTCTTCCTGACGGATCAGGCTAAGCAACTCATCGCCGATCTCGTAGCGCATGGCATCGGAGATGATCACGCAGACCTTGGTGTCCTTGCGCAGGAACGGCCGTACCCAGTACTCGAAAAACTCCTTCTGTTTGCGCACCGGGGAGGCTTCCCATTTGGGTGCCGTTTCCACGTAGGTCTGGAAACAGTCGCCTAGCTTCAGTAGGTAGCTGGTGGAGTACAGGTTCTCGACTTGCTCGGTCAGGCTGCCCATCAGCGATGCCTGCCCCGACATGCGCACGTGGTAGGTGAACTTGCGGTAAAGCTGATCGAGCCGATACCAGAAGCGGCTGTAGCGCTGCACGCCCTCGGCCAGGCTGTCCATGGCGAGCTTGGCCTCGCCCAGGGCATGGGTGAACTGGGCGGCGTAATCGACCGCCTCGTACAGATGCCGGTATTCGCGATACCAGTGGCCTTGTCGCCGCTGGCGAACCCAGATCGCCACGTCACCGCTTGAGGCCGTGCGGGCTGCCACCGCCCGCACCAGGTCGCTAATGATCTTCTGGTCAATCAGGCGGAAGTAATCCAGCTCGATCAACTCGCGGAAATCCCGCTTGGCCAGATCCTGCTCAATCCCGAGCACCTCGGCGCATTCCGCTGAGAGGGTCTCGAAGCCACCTTCGAACTGACGGCTGTCTTTCCAGCGCTTGAGAAACACCATGGCGTCGCCGGTCAGTTTCACCTGGCCGTCGGTGCCCATGGCGTAGCATGACTTGAACAGCTCGATGGCAAAGTCGCGGATGCCCGGCTCGTCGGACTTGTAGCCATAGCAGCGGGTCATCTGTTCCCAGAGGAAGCCGTCCAGGCTGCACCGGCCAACCAGCTTGATCTTCTCGTCCCGGCCGTCGGCAAGCTCCTGCAGCAGGTTTTCCACCACCGCATCCATGCGCGACTCGCTGCCGGTGCATACCGCCAGCATCTTCAGGCGAATCTGTCCGGCGGTGTCGTCCGCTTTCAGCAGTTTCTTGAGGGCGTCCTTGCGCTTGATCGCCTGGAAGAACTCCGCATGGGCCTGCACCACATCCGTGAACTCCAGGCCGAGCTCCAGTTCGGACAGCCAGATGGCCACCTGATCGGTGCGGAATTCGCGACCATCTTCACCAATTCCCTGCTGCCGGACCTCGGCACCGGCGGCGAGATCGGCAAGATCTCGGGGACAGGCTTTGCCATGGGGTATGCGGGCGGCGTTTACCTGATGGGATGGACCGGCGGCTATGTTCTGCTCGCTCTGTTGTTGGCTCCCTATCTCCGTAAATTCGGACACTATACGGTCCCCGATTTTATCGGCGATCGATACGACTCAAGCACCGCCCGGTTCGTCGCCGTCGTCTGTGCCATCTTTGTCAGCTTCACCTATGTTGCCGGACAAATGCGCGGCG
>JAUIEW010000289.1 GCA_030429365.1 Phycisphaerae bacterium | reverse complement strand
GCGATACATTTGACATTAGCTGTCCGCCTTTCCAATTCGACCAATCCAAATGATAGTTCCTCGCACGTTTGTATACGCCAGACCTGATCAACGGTTGCAATTACGTTTGGGGCGGGCTCTAATTTGGCAACATAGGGAACACCCGGTGCGGCAAATTGCGCACTGCAACACCAGTTGATTTCAAATGTGACATTTGGAAAGACGTTCGCTAAGTGAAGGAATGACCATGGCGGGCAATCCAATTCATCGCCGGTTCATTATCGGGGCGACATGCCTTCTTGTGGCAGCCGGGTGTACGAATCCGAAAGATGCGCTGCAATTGCATGTTGCAACTTCCAAGAAGGCATATTCACAAGATGAGGCGATTTACCTGCTTGCGACTCTCTCGGCAACAGAGGGAAGAAACTGCGTCTATAAAGATTGGCCAACTCATTTGAATCTCAGGCTAACCCATCTCGATACCGAAAAGGACGTCGAACGTCGCCGTATATTCGTCTGCGGCAATGCATACCTTTTGGTCGCGCCGTTTCAGCCGTTAATTATCACTGGCAAATTCTTAGACGTCGCCAACCTCGGAGACCGCTTTAGCGTTCTAGACGCGGGCGACCAGCAAGAGAGAAAATTCGCAATCCAGATGACAGAACGTGGTTTTCAAGTGGTTCATCTTAACCATCAAAAAGAACCACTCCACATGATCGACGCACTCCCACCGGGGCGATACCGAATAAGTGCAACGCTTTCGAACGCACGAAGATCCCACGACCCGCCCCCGCTATTCTGGAACATCTATGGTCAGGCGGTCAGCGATTCCAAAGAATTTGAGGTCCTGCCGAGCGACGAGATTACGATCACAGGAATATCAACCTTGTGACAGCTCATGCTCAGATCGTCGTTGCACGCTAAGAATTTCGATTCCTACTGCCGGCCCGACGTGGATTGGATTTAGATTTCTGGTTTGGTTTGGGGTTCGGTGCGTTTGATGATTTGCTTCATCGGCAAGGTGGCCAACTCGCATGCTAGCTTTTGTGTGGCTTTCATGCTGCCTTCGTTGGCTCTTGCGGAAACCGGCGTCGAAGGTGCTGTCGTTTGTCTACGCGGGCTTTGACGTCGATGCTCAATGACGCGTTCAGGGTACAACTGGTTGACGACTTCAGCGGTTCATTTCAAAAATGCCGCATCGCCAAGAATCGTTGCTGATTCTTGGCGACGCTTGCATTTACAGACTTGAAACCGAAAGGGGTTCGGTTCTCTATTGATCGAATCCGCACGCGCCGTCATGCGCTACATTCACGCCGGCGCGGTTGGCGTAGCAGCCGTTTGAATATGTTTGGCCATCGCATCCGCATACTGGGATCCACACGTCGAGGCAGTATTGCGGTGTTGGCGAGCATGAGCCGGTTCCATCGCAATCACCGGTGTCCTTCTTGCAGAATTCGCCGAGTATCTGACCGATGAACGCACAGTCGGCATTGGTCTGGCAGCCGTCATCGCAGGTCCCCTGATGGTCCACGCTGACGCCGGCTGCATCTGCGAAGCATTCGTTGCTGTACGTCTGGCCGTCGCAACCACACACCGGATCGTAGATCAACGGGCAGAACTGCGGCGTTGGCGTGCAGACGCCCTGGAAGTCGCAGCAGCACTCGCCTTCGTTTAGTTTGCAGAAATCGTTCGGATCGCTGCACGGAATACCGAGGATGCCGCCACAGACCTCGCCGCCACCGCATGACGTCGCCGAACATTCTGCGCTTTCACCCCACGTGCCGCCTCGGCGATCGCAGATGCACTCGGTGGTCACTTCGCAAGTGCCATCGGGCAGGCAGCATGCTGCCACGACGATTGGAGGAATCGGGCAATCCAACGGACCGGTGCAAGAGGTACCCGCACCTGCGAATGTGCCACACTGGTCATCGCACTTCGCTTCACTGGTCTCGATGCATGCGCCGCCCTCGAGACAGCACTTGCCGATTTTCTCGCACACCGTTCCCAGATCGCACGAAGGTGAACCATCGCCATTGTTGCAAGCCCAGGTTCCATCGGCACAGCAACTCGCGCCTTCAAAACATGCCGGGTTGCCGCCAACACCTGGTTCGTCGGCTGGGTCGCAACAGGGAACATCGCAGACCTCGCCGAGTTCGCATGACGGTGTCCCGTTGCCATTGTTGCAGGCCCACGTTCCATCGGCGCAGCAGCTTGCGCCCTCGAAACAGAACGGATTACCGTTGGTTCCGGGTTCGTCGGCTGGGTCGCAGCAGGGTTCGTCGCAAGGACCGAGGTAGTCCACGCTCACGCCAGCCGCATCCGCGTAGCAATCGTTGCTATATGTCACACCATCACAACCGCAGACGGGATCGTAAATCTCGTAGCAAGCGTCCGGGATGGGCGTGCATACACCTTGAAAATCGCAGCAGCACTCCCCAATGTTCAGTTTGCAGAATTCGTTGGGGTCGCTGCATGGAATCCCCTGAATACCGCCGCAAACCTCGTCGCATTCGCCGACGTGATCCACGTTGACGCCAGCGGCCGCCGCATCGCACTTGTTGCTGTAGGTCACACCATCACAACCGCAAACGGGATCCCAGACATCCGGACAACCGTTGGGACGTCGCCTGCAAAACCCGGGGCCATCGCAATCGCCGAAGCTGAAACAGTATTGGTTACCTGGACAATCGCCGTCCGACTCGCAGCGACGCAACGGCTTGATCGCCCCCACCGCTTCTACTGCGTTAACTCCTGATTGGTTGACGCCCGATTGAACATCCTGTGAATCTGACGCCTGCTGCGCTACTGCGACAGTGCACGTCGCGAATACGCACGCCACCAATGGAGCAAAGAAATTCCTTGTCGGTTTGATCATGACACACTCTCCTTTTCGCTTACTTGGGCCCATCGCAGGCAGCGTCGCGCAGTGCGCCGCCGCACCAGGAATGCACAGATCTTGGACGTGGCGGGCATTATGCCGGCGGAAACTGCGGCCAATCAAGGGAAATCTCGCACACTCAATTTGCCCCACCGCTCACGACTTGAGGTTTTTCCCCTAAGTGGCCCCCTTTTGCGTGTTGGACGCGATGTCCGATTGAAGTGAGACCAAAATCGAGAATTCAAATGCTCAGCGGGCGCATCGTGATGGGTTACTTCAGTTTGGCCGAATCCACTTTTTCTGATGGATTGGAATCTTGAACTTGTCTAGTGCCATGGTTTGGCACTTGCAATTTCGTCGAAGTGGCCAACTCGCATGCGAGCGTTAGTGCGGCTTTCATGCTGCCTTCGTTGGCTTTGTTTTTGCCGGCGATGTCGTAGGCGGTGCCGTGGTCCACGCTCGTCCTGATGACCGGCAGGCCCAGGCTGACGTTGACGGCTGAATCGAAGTGCAAGAGTTTGACCGGAATCAAACCCTGGTCGTGGTACATCGCGACGACGCCGTCGTACTTTCCCTTGGCCGCTTCGATGAAAAGTGTGTCGGCGGGGAATGGGCCCTCAACGTGAATACCAACTTCGCCGGCTTGCACCATCGCCGGTTCGATGATTCGCCTTTCCTCATCGCCAAACTGACCGTCTTCGCTGGCGTGCGGGTTCAATCCACACACCGCGATCCGTGGTTGTTCGATACCGACGAAACGCCGCAGCCAATCGTCGAGCAAATCGATCGGTTGAAACACGCGGCCTATGGTGAACGAATTGCGAAGTTCAAAAATCCCGACGTGCGTACTTGCGAGCGCCACCCGCATCTGCCCGCCGACGAACGCCATCGTCACGCGACGACATCGATATGCGTCGGCCAAGTACTCCGTGTGGCCGGGGAAGCGAACGCGGGCCATCTTCCAACTGGTCTTGTTGATCGGCGCGGTGACAATCGCGTTGACGAATCCCGCCTTGTTCGCGGCGACGGCTGCATCGAGAAACTGCTTCGAGGCAGCCCCACCTTCCGGCGTCGGACATTTGGAAAACGTCGCGGGCAGTTCGTCGAAATCGGCGACAACCACACCACTGCGCACCTCTTCGATTTCATCATGCGGCAGGCGAAACCAGTATGGCGCGATTTCCGCCTGACCGGCTGCATAGAGCAACATCTCTTCGAGGCCGTAAACGATAAAGCGGCCGAGCTTGCGGATTTTGGGATCGGCTAGCGCCTTGACGATGACCTCCGCGCCAACGCCGCCGGGATCGCCCATGGTGATCGCGACGAGCGGCTTGTGGCCGTTGCCGTTCTCAATGGGTGCGATCTTCGAGTTGTCCGGTGGCGGCTGCATCAGATGAATCCATGCTCGCGAAGTGAATCGACGGTGATTTCGGACCCGCTGCGTCGCAGGCGGTTTAGCTGCGTAACCACCGTGCGGGCGATGATGTCGGACTCGAGGTTGACGCGGTCGCCGACGGCGCGCTCACCAAGGTTCGTGTGGGCGAGCGTCGTGGGAATGATCGCGACGGAAAACGTGTCGCCTTCAACTTTGGCGATGGTCAGCGAGATGCCGTCGATGGCGATCGAACCTTTGGGAATGATGAAGTCACGAACGGATTCATCGGGTCGCAACCAGAGCACCCACTCTTTGTCCGACGTCGTTTTCTTGACGACCCTCGCACCGCCATCGACATGCCCCTGCACAAAGTGGCCGTCCATGCGGCTGTCGGGTTTGAGGGCGCGTTCGAGGTTGACGCGGCTTCCGGTTTTAAGCGAGCCGAGGTTGGTGCGGTCGAGGGTTTCGGTGATGACGTCGAAAGTCAGGCGAACGTTTTCAATCGAGGTGATCGTCAGGCAGACGCCATTGATCGCGATGCTCGCGCCGAGTTTGGCATCTTCAGCGACGAGCCCGGCATCGATGGAGATGCGCTTTCCACCGGCGACCGTTGTCGCAGATGCCACCTTGCCTGTCGTTTCAATGATGCCCGTAAACATGTTTTCTGTGGACGCGATCGTAGGGTGGGCCGTGCCCACCGCCGTTTGAATACGCATATTGCTGGTGGGCACGGCCCACCCTACGCGCACGACTGCTCCGTTTGATGCTAGGTGCTGTAATAGAAAGGTCAAGAAGCGCGGACGGTTCTCGGACTAACCTTCTTTGATGCACGAGATCAATTCGAGAATCGCCTTCTTACCGTCGCCGAACATCATCAGCGCATTTTCAGCCGCGAAGAGCGGGTTAGGGATTCCCGCAAAACCGGGGCTCAAGCTGCGTTTGACGACCACGACCGTGCGACATTTGTCCACGTCGATGATCGGCATGCCTGCGATCGGCGAATTCGGATCGGTGCGGGCGACGGGGTTGACCACGTCATTGGCACCGATGACCAGTGCGACATCGTACTGCTCCAACTCGGGATTGATGTCGTCCATCTCGCGGAGGCGATCGTAGTCAATGTTCGCCTCAGCCAGAAGCACGTTCATGTGACCGGGCATGCGACCCGCGACGGGATGCACGGCGAAGTCGACATGGCAACCCCGCGATTCCAGCAGGTTCGAAAGATCGCGAACAGCATGCTGCGCCTGCGAGACGGCCATCCCGTAACCGGGGACGATGACGGCTTTCTGCGCCGAGTCGAAAAGGATGGCGACTTCTTCCGGTGACGAACTCTTGACGGTTTTATAAACCTCGTCGGCATCGGGTGTGTCAGCCGTCGGTCCAAGCGTTCCGAAGACGACGTTGCCAAGCGA
>JAUIEW010000288.1 GCA_030429365.1 Phycisphaerae bacterium | reverse complement strand
TGACGGCAGTCGACGACCGCGGACGTCCCAATGCATATCCATTGATGCGCATACAGGCCGTCGATTCCGTCAGCTCAGCAGTCTTGGCGACAACGGATGCCGTCGTTCCGGTTTCGACTGAAGTGGATTGCCGGGATTGCCATACGATGGGCGGCGTTGGTGCAGATCCATCGGTTCGCACGAATGGTCCGGTGTATGTCGCGCCAGCGAGTCCCGATCGGATTGATGTCGAGACCGCGGCCAAGCACAACCTTCTGGCTTTGCATGATTTCAAACATGGCACGACGATGGTGGCTGATGATCTGCCGCTGCTGTGCGCGACGTGCCACCGGTCCAATGCGCTCGCCGAAGTCGGCGGCCCAGGCGGCGACCCTGCACTGGAAAGCATGTCGCAAGTCGCTCACGGATTTCACGGTAAACTTCAAATCGATTTGCAAGGCGACTTGATTCGCGACTTACTGGGGGAACCGGTTCTCATCGATCCAGCCAGTCCCCAGCCGGGCGAAACGCCTTTGATTCCGGTCGGCATCGATACGCCGATGGAAGACAATTGCTTCAAGTGCCACCCGGGCAAAGTCACGCAATGCTTCCGGGGCGTGATGTACACAGCCGGTCAAACTTGCGTGAGTTGTCATGGCGGAATGTTGGCCGTTGGCGGCGCGTATCCATTACAGACCGGTCACGTGCGCGAACCATGGGCCGACGAACCCAAGTGCGGTTCGTGTCACACGGGGCATGGCGGCGACCCCGTGCTCTCAGTGGCATACGATCCGCAAGACCCATCGGCGACACCCCTTGCGCCTGCAACGATGCGATTCGCCGAAAACACCAACACGCTCTACCGAAACAGCCTCGACACCCACGCCAATGTTGCGTGCGAAGCATGTCACGGCAGTCCCCACGCCATTTGGCCACACCGCGATGTCAATGCCAATGACAACGTACCGGCCATCCAGTTGCAGGGATACGTGGGGCCGATTCGCGAGTGCGCCGTATGCCACGGGCAAAACGCATTCCCGAACGGAACGCTGAACGGGCCGCACGGCATGCATCCAGTCAATGATCCGCAATGGGTCAAAGGTGAGGGGGACGGATGGCACGGGCACTTCGCGGAAAACGAAGGAGGGCCCGACCGCTGCGCTCCATGCCACGGGGCAGATCACTTGGGCACGCGCCTAGCTCGCATTCCGGTCAATCGCACGCTTCGCGACGCGGAGGGAAGGGTTTGGGCCACCCTAAGCGCCGGCACGATTGTGTCGTGCGACTTGTGTCATAGCCTGGCAAAGAGTTTCGGAGACGACTAAGCGCACTGTCATTGGCAGCATCTTGGCGGTGACGGCGGTCTACCGTGTGCACGCATTAAACCCCAGCACAGCTGCGCCCTCACGTGAGAGTCGATTGCGCGGCATCACACCTGTACAAGTCTGTTGCAGTAGCATCATGGATGGAGCGAACTGCGGGATGAAAACATTAGCTGAGATTGTCGCTCCAATGAACACAGCTATCACGTCGACTCAGACCTTGGGAAGGGAACCAGCACCGATACACAATAGCAGAAAACAGCGCTGCCTGTTGCTGTCGCCAATGCAGCCGCCGCTTGTGACGGCCGCCGCGATATCATTCTGCTTGGGGAATACTTCGACGTATCTGACAAGACATACTGGGTGGATGACACCAACGATGTCATCCACCGCGTCAATACCGATGGCAGCAATGTTGAGACGATCGCATCAAACCAAACAAACTGTGCGGGGATTCAACTTGACCTGGAAGCCGGCAAGGTCTACTGGACATCCGTCGCTGACGACGAAATTCGGCGGGCCAATCTCGATGGCACTGCGGTTGAAACATGGGTCTCCAGTCTCGGCAACACTTTCCGACTCGACAACGTCGAAGCTTCCGGTGACTACAACGCCGATGCCGTTCCAGATAAATGCGAGGTGGCTGACAAGGTCTATTGACTCGACGATATCGACGACGTGATCCAGCGTTCAGGCTCCAATGGCATTGGTGTCGAGACCATCGTGACGCTTCACCCTCAACTTGATCTGGATCGGTCGGTCGTCTACCCCCAATGTACGCGAACGCTTTTCACGTTGTTGCGATAGTGCAGAAGGAACCGTGCGCTATCAATAAGGGGCTTTTAAGCGCGAGAGGGAGAGCGTCTGAGAGTATCTCGCGAGGGCGCGGTGGCAACCGATACGGTGCGCTCGGGGCATTCAATCGGCGGGAAGAGGACCGAGAGCGCGGGAAATTTCCGTGATGCGCACAAACGGTTGGTTTCCTTGCGGGGCGAGGCGATTCTGGTCGGAAGACATTCTGGCCCCATTGAGGGAACAAAAACGCCCGCGAAACTCGTTCGCGGGATGAATCTCCCCGACAAGGACTCGAACCTTGAACCTAGCGGTTAACAGCCGCTCGCTCTACCATTGAGCTATCGGGGATTCTTGGGCCTCTTGCTGCTGCCCAAGCTTATTTAATTATCATCTTCACGACGCAAGTCAAGGGCTCGGTCTGGAACCTGTTGGCCTTGGCGACGCTGATTGCGATTTGCCTTCGGATGGGGCGGTGATTATCGACCGATCGTTCGGCAGAATCGCTTGGATTCCTGGCACATTCGGTCCGCTATTGGCCTTGATTCGATGCAATAGCGGACCAAGTTCTGCTATTTGGGGAAGGCCTTGGGCTCGACGTCCATGTAGCCTTCACCGTCCAGCGCCTCCATGAATTTCACCAGAAGGTCGACTTCCTCATCCGTCAGATTCAACTTCTTGATCTTCGTCGACAGATGGGGGTTGGCATCGCCGCCCTTGTTGTAATGCTCGACGACTTCCTTCAACGTCTTGATGGATCCGTCGTGCATGTAGGGTGGGTGCTTGGTGACATCACGCAGCGATGGCGTTTTGAACGCGCCCTTGTCTTCGTCCTTCTTTGAAACCTCGTAGCGCCCAATGTCGGCGAATTTCTTCTCGGATTCATTCCATCCGATCCCGAGATTGTGAAACAGGCTGTCGGTGAAATTCTGGCCCAGATGGCATTGATTGCATTCGGCTTTACCGTTGAACAGTTCAAATCCCTTCTTGATGATGGCGTCTTGTTCGCTCTCTTTATAGTCATCTTCAAAGCGGTTTTCCTGCCACTTGTCGAACGCGCTATTACCGCTCATGCGGGTGCGCTCGTAGTCGGCGATCGCCTTGGCCACACGGTCCTTGGTGATCTCGGGCGTGCCGAAAGCTTCCTTAAAGTACGCCGCGTAGGGTTTGATTTCGTTGAGCGAATCGATCATCTTCTCGACGGTGTTGCCCATCTCGATCGGGTTGGCCACCGGTCCGAGTGCTTGTTCCTCCAGCGAGGCTGCCCGACCATCCCAGAAAAAGTGCGGGTAGATCGTCCAGGCCTGGTTTAAGAACGAGGGGGCTTTGCGCGCTCCCTTCTTACCGTGGATACCCGTCGAGACCGGTGTCAGTTCCGAGAACGCGTGCTCGGGTATGTGACAAGTCGCGCACGAAATGGTGTTGTCAGCAGAAAGACGCTTATCAAAATAAAGCCAGCGACCCAGGCGGACGGTCTCGGGCGTCGGTGGTTTGGGGAGCGATTCAAAAGTCGAATCGATTCCAAGCGGCGGTTTCGGGAGCGGTTTGAGTGGATTCTCCTTTTCCCATGCCGGTGGAGCGGTGGTTTCTTTTTCATCTGCGCTAGCGAAGGCACAGAGCGGCATGCATGCCACGATGGTCATTACAAACAGGTGCTTTTTCACTTCAGCAACTCCTTTCGGATGAACTGCGGACCCTCTGCTGCGGGTCGATGCTTGAGTTTGTTGTCAATCGACGCGCGTCTTCGGCGGACTCGGTTGTCTGGCTCATTGGTGATGGATTTGCCACGGTATCCGTTCTGCAGAATCCAATTGCCCGTTGACGCCTTACCCCTCGACGCCCAAAGCCCGCGCCACGTTTTCGCATGCTTTGGTCCGGCGACCGGCCACACGAGAGCCGATCATCGATTGCGACCGTCGTTTCCGAATTCTACCCATTGCGCATAACCGGCCAAGGGCAGTTTGACGCAAAGTGGGATTTGACTGAGTATTGGCGACAGAGCGATAGGGCCTGTCGATGCGTGGCGTCGCCAATGAGCCCGGTCACGTTGTGGAGGATTAACATTTGTCGATGTCTTTGAGCGATTTTGACGATCTGGACGCCGTGTTTCGGATTGAGGGCGAGCCGATGCAGACGCATCAGGGGCGCAGCGTGACCCGATTGACGGTGGACGGGCATACCCATTTCCTCAAGCGGTTCTGGTTGACGCCAATGCAGGTCTTCCGCCGGTTTGTAGCTCAGGGAATGCACGAGTTGGCCATGATTGACTGGTTGAACACAAATAATTTCACAGGTCCGGATGTGGTGGCGCGGGGGGCCGACAAGACGCTGGGGGTGTGGCGTCGGATGATGTTTCTGATGCGGGCGGGGACCGACGAGCTGCCGCTGGAACGGTTTTGTCGAAAGCACCCGGACCGCCGTGACGATGTGCTGGTGAGTTTGGCGCAACACACAGCCCGCCTTCACGATGCCGGATTTTACCATCGGGACTATTCCGAAAGGCACTTGTTTGTCAGGGGCGACAATGGAGGGTTCTCGTTTCGGCAGATCGACCTGGAGCGGGCCGCCGTCGGGCCACGACGTGAGGCGAAAGCGGCTGCTGACGTGAAGACACTCTCCTGTTCGATCGCTGATCCGGAGTTGGCTGGTGCCATCGAAGGTCCGTTCTTGACCGAGTACCTGGGCAATCGCAGTACATTGGATTCAAGCGATTCATTTCGCGCGTTGTTTTCCAATGCCGTTCCCACCAAGAGCTTCGAGTGAGTCGAAACACCCGTGAACCGCTCGGGATTACTGATCCGGTGCTAAATTGGGCTGGTCGGATCGACGACGTATAATCGGGCATGGACTTTCTTCAATCGGATTTAACAACGTTGATCAACGAGCAGTTGACGGGCAAATTGAATCGGGTTCGAGAATCGCTGCGGGCCATGAAGTCGGTTGCGGTGGCTTTCTCTGCCGGCGCAGATTCCACGTTTGTACTTCGCATCGCGGTAGACGTGCTCGGTCGCGACAACGTGTTGGCCGTCACTGGTCGAAGCGCCAGCGTACCCGAAGCCGAACTCGCTGAAGCAGCCCGGCTCGCGCAGATCATCGGCGCTCGCCACACGTTCATCGATACCGATGAGTTCACCAAGGAAGCGTACACCTCCAATCCGACCAATCGCTGCTACCATTGCAAAACGACGTTGTATACGCACATGGATCGCGTGATAGAAGCGGAGGGTATCGATCGCATCGTCAACGGAACAAATGTCGATGACCTGGGTGATTACCGTCCAGGTCTCCAAGCTGCTTCCGAGCATGTCGTCGCATCGCCGGTGGCCGACGCGGGAATCACCAAGGCCGAGCTGCGCGAGCTTTCGGAGCATCTCGGTCTGCCCACGTTCGACAAGCCGGCCAGCCCGTGTCTATCGAGTCGCGTGCCCTATGGTCAGGAAGTGACCCGCGAGAAGTTGCAGGTTATTGATCGCGGCGAACGGTTTATCAAAGAAGAGTTTGATCTTCGCGAGTGCCGTGTTCGCCATCACGGGAGGTTCGTGCGAATCGAAGTGCCAGATGAA
>JAUIEW010000017.1 GCA_030429365.1 Phycisphaerae bacterium | reverse complement strand
CTATTGATCGTTGCCGCGATCGGCTTGGCTTGCCAACCGGCAGTCGGCCAGGTGGCCCGACCGCTTGACCCCCTCGCTGCCAAGCTCGAGCCAACGCGGACGGTTGTCTACCGATCTGTCGGTGAGCGTTCGTTGCGGCTCCATCTATTCGAGCCTGATGGCCATCGGCCGACCGATCGCCGTCCCGTGTTGCTCGTGATCCACGGTGGCGGATGGACGGGCGGCAACCCGCGGCGTTCCTACCCGATCGCGGACCGCTTTGCCCGCCTCGGCATGGTAGGAGCGAGCTTGGAGTACCGCTTGCTGGGTTCCGGCCCAGGAACAACGGTGTTTGACTGCGTTCGCGATGGCCGTGCGGCCGTTCGCTACTTGCGACGCCACGCCGTCGCCTTGGGGATCGATCCGGCACGTATTGCGGTCGCTGGCAATTCGGCGGGTGGCCATGTGGCGGTTGGAACCGCATTGTTCGACGCGGTTGGCGAAGCCTGGCCCAAGGTCCGGTCCGACCGCTACCGCATCATCCGAGCCGTCGCCAACGGTGCCCAGGGGCGGATTCTCCTCGCCCACCACTGCCACCTCGACCAGATCTGCATCCTCAAAATCATCGTTACCCAGGACGAATGGCGCGAACTCGCCACCGCCCGCCTCCAAGCCGAAGCCCGTGCGGGGGCGCTCATCGCCCATCAGAACGTGGCCAAGGTCCTCGACTGCGACTGCGTGGACGACACCTGGTACTTCGCCATGGAGTACATCGAGGGCGAAAACCTGCGGAAAATGCTCAATGCCGTCGGGGCGATGTGCTGGCAGCAGGTCGTCGAAATCGGCGTGCAGATCGCCAACGGCTTAATCGCGATCCATGCGGCAGACCTGATCCATCGCGACATCAAACCGAGCAACATAATGCTCGCGGCCAACGGGGTGGCGAAGATCACCGACCTCGGGCTGGTCAAGATCAAAGGCCTCGAAGGCGACATGGCCCTCACCTGCGACGGTCAGATTCTCGGCACGCCATATTACATGGCCCCCGAGCAGTTCGACGGTGACAACCACCTGACGCACCGAGCCGACCTCTACAGCCTCGGGGCGAGCATGTATCACCTGCTTTGCGGCAAACCACCCTTCCGTGGGTCCGGCGTCATCGAACTGTCCAACCGGCACAAGCATGATCCGGTCATCTGGCCCGAAGACATCACGCGATCGTCACCCGGCTGGCTGCGCAACGTCATCGAAGTGTGCCTGGCCAAGCGCCCCGAACACCGTTTTGAAAACGCGGAGAAACTCAGCGAAGCGCTGCGCTGCGGAGTCGATGTCACCGCGCTGGTCCCCCAGTCTGCCGATGCGTCGTCGCCGGTCGGGGTTGTTGTCTCAGCGTTCGAGAATATGTCGCGACACCCTTCCGATGATTGGATCGGTGAAGCCGTCGCCGAATTTCTCAGCGCTCGCCTGCTGGATCTCGACGGGCTGCACGTGGTCGATCGACACGGATTGTCGAAACTGCTCGGAAAGGAACGGGGAGCCGCGATCGATGTGCACGATGAGAATCGCCTGCTTGATTCAGCCGAAATGCTCGGCGCGGCAACCGTCATCGTGGGCACGTACCAGCGAACCGGTGACAAGTTGCGGATCATCGCCCGATCGGTCAGCCGGTCGGGAGCGGCGCAACCGAGCTTCTCGGCGGATATCGTCGGAAATATCGAAGACCTCTTCACGCTGGAGGATCAACTGGCGGCGAAGGTGATCGATGCCATCGGCGCCCATCGCAGCGTTCGCACCGGCGGGAAAGTTCACACAGCCGGCACGGAAAACCTCGAAGCCCACGAAAAATTCATCAAAGCGCGGTTGGCCTACGCAGAAGCCAGTTACTCGTCGGCGATCAAACTTTGCAACGAGGCGCTCGAAATCGACGAGCAATACATCGACGCGGTCAGCTTGATCGGCGCGGCTTACGCGCGAACCGGCGACTACGATCGCGCGCTTGAATTTCACCGCCGCGAGGAAGTCGCCGCCCGCCATGACGGAGATCAACGTCGGGTGGCTGAAGCACTCGGCAACCTTGGCGTGATGTATTACTACCAGGGCGAATACACGTCGGCGTATGAGTTTCTTGAAAAAGCCCGGGACCTGACCATCGAGTTGGAACAGCATTCCGACACGGCGAAGTACGAAGGCAACCTTGGGTTCGTGTTGATGCGGTTGAAGCACTTCGAGGACGCCGAACGGGCGTTCGCGCGGGCCATCGACATTCACAAGAAATACCGCGACGTGGTTTCATTGGCTTGGCCATACAACGGCATGGGGGGTGTGCTCCTCAAGCAGCAGCGCTATGCGGAGGCGGCAGAGTATTATCGCCGGGCGTTGGGGCTCGCCAATGAAGTCGGGGATCGCGTCAACATCGGCGTGTCGCACATGAACCTCGGGCGCTGCGCGTGTTTGATGAACGATTACGCCGAAGCCGAAGCGTGTTTTGACGAGGCGCTGACCGCGCTCAATGGCACGAATTTCTGGAACGGCCTGACGATGGTGTACGAACACCTCGCGGAAATGTACCTGCAGGAGGGCAAGACCGATTCAGCACTCGACGCCATCAACCAGCGTCTGACGTTGGCTCAGAAGCACAACAACCGCCGCATGGAAGCCGACGCCTGGGAACAAAAAGCAAGAGCCCACGAACTAGCCGGCGAAAAAGACAGCGCCGTCCAATGCCTAAAGCGCTCCATCGAAATCACCCAACAACCCCACCCCCACCAGAGCCTTTATAAGCACTTGGCCGAGACGACCAAGCAGAACTAGAAATCGTGATTGGATCAACCGTGCCACTGCTCTGTGAGCAGTGTCGACCGGTTGGCATTGAACTTTGACTGCACTGCTCACAGAGCAGTGGCACACCAACATCGTCAGCCAATCACATCTGCTCGATCGTGTCGATGCCCAATAGATACAAGCCCGACTTGATGGTTCGGGCGGTGATCTGGCATAGGCGCAAGCGCGACATGCGTGTGGATTCGGGTTCGGCGTCGGTGACGCGGACGCCGTGGCGACGATCGTAGAAGCGGCTAAACGCCTTCGACAACTCGTAGAGGTATTCGGTTAGCACGTTCGGTCGAAGGTCGCGAACGATCTGGCTGATAACTTCGGGGAAGCGCGTGATCATCTTGGCCAGAGCGATTTCGGCGTCGTGTTCGATGGTGATTGGCGCGTCTGATGGCAGTGCGTCGAGGTCGATATCCGCTTTTCGACCGATGCTTCGAATTCGGGCGTATGCGTAGAGCATGTATGGCGCGGTGTTGCCCTCGAACGAAAGCATCTGCTCCATGTCGAAGCGATAGTCGGTCGTCAGCGAGTGCGACAGGTCGGCATACTTGACGGCTCCGATTCCGACGGCTTCGCTGATGGTTTGCTTTTGCGATTCGCTTAACGAGCGATCGTCGTCATCGCCCTGCCGTTGGTCAATCGCTGCCCGGGCGGCTTGCACAGCCTCTTCGAGCAGATTCTTGAGCTTCACCGTCCCACCTTCACGCGTCTTGAAGGGTTTGCCGTCGCGCCCCAGCATGCTGCCGAACGCAAGATGTTCGAGGCGGACGCTATCTGCCGCCCAACCCGACTTGCGGATCGCGGCGAAGAGCATCGCGAAGTGTTGCTGCTGCGGAATGCCGACGACGTAAATCAACCGCGTCGCCCCTATGTCGCGCAGACGATGTCGGACAGCCGCAAGGTCGGTCGCGGAGTAATTGAATCCGCCGTCGGATTTGCGAACGATCATCGGCAGCGGTTCACCGTCGCGGTTCTTGAAATCGTCGAGGAAGATGCACTCGGCTCCGTCGCTGGTTTCGACCATGCCCGCATCGGTCAATTCCTGAACCGTCGGCGCCAACTGATCGTTGTAGAAACTTTCGCCGCGATCTTCGAGCTTGGTGATTCCCAATCGATCGTAAATCGCGTGGCAATGACGCAGCGACTCATCGCAAAACGCACGCCAGACAGCCAGTGTTTCTTCATCACCGCCCTGCAACTGCACGACGGCTTGCCGGGCGCGGTTGGCAAACTCTTCGCTGCCGTCAAACGCCTTCTTTGCGGCGACATAAAACGCTTCAAGGTCGCCAATCGCCAGCGAATCCGGATCGCTGATGACGTCCGGCTGAACATCGCGCAAGTGCGTGATCAACATACCGAATTGCGTGCCCCAATCGCCCACGTGGTTGACGCGTTCGACGGTGTGCCCGGCGAATTCCAAAATGCGCGAAACGCTTTCGCCGATCACCGTGCTGCGAAGATGACCGACGTGCATCTCCTTCGCGAGGTTCGGACTCGACATGTCCACCACGACAGTCTCAACCGCTTCGTCGAATTGCAGACCGAGGCGATCGTATTCCGACGTCTCACCGGCTGGTATCGACGTCAATGCGTTTGAAAGGTATGCATTGGTCAGGCGGATATTGAGAAAACCGGGGCCTGCGATTTCAAGCGGCGCGGAGATGTCTGCGAGTTCAACACAGCCAGCCAGCGTCTCGGCGATGTCGCGCGGTTTCTTTTGCAGCGACTTGGCCAACGGCAGAGCGCCGTTGAACTGGTAATCGCCAAAGCGCGGATCGTTGCAAGGTTTGATCCATTGATCGTCAAACGGGCAGTCATCGCCAAATGACGATCGGACCGCGCTGCGAAAACGATCGCCCAGCAGTTTCATGGTGTTTGAAAACACGCGACACCTTCAGAGTCAATGGGGTGATGAGTACGATGTAGGGTGGGCCGTGCCCACCGCCGTTCGAAGCGGTCAACAACATGGTGGGCACGGCCCACCCTACGCGCCTCGCACCAATTCGATTACGCTTGTTCCTCTTGCCACTCGACGCGCGGGGCATCACCCCAGAGCAATTCGAGATCGTAGTACGCGCGATGCTCCGGCGTGAAGATGTGGACGACCACGTTCACGAAGTCGATCAACACCCACGATGCCGAATCCAAACCGGTGTGGCCGTACGGCGGATCGCCATCGTGCTTGCATTCGACCATCATCTCTTCACCGGTCGTGCGCATCTGCCGATCACTGGTACCGTTGCAGACCACGAAGAAGTCGGTGATCGGACTCAAGCCGCGCAAGTCGAGCACGACGATCTGCTCGCAGCGACGATCGTGGGCCATGTTCGCCAATTTGATCGCGAGGTCTTTCGAGTCCAGTTCAGGCTTCTGTTGTTCAGTCGCCGACTGCTCGGTTGAATTGTCTTGTGTCTCTGACATAGCTATCAATCTTGCGTTCATACCGCTTGCTGTCTCAACCATATTACCACAGCCGGCTGCGCAGAAAACACCCCGCAAGCTGCACTGCGGCGGCCGGCGGGGTGTCGTTCAAATCTTAAGATCATCGACCTGCACAGCACCGCGCGTTTTGATTTCAAACTGCGTTCGCGACGGCGTCCAATGCGATCGAGAAAGCGTTCCTACAGACCAAGCATCGAGCTGATCTGCGGGGCGTACTTGACGATCAATCCCGCAAACACAACGCTGACCATACTCATCAGCTTGATCAAGATGTTGAGGCTCGGACCCGAGGTATCCTTGAACGGGTCACCAACCGTGTCACCGACGACACCGGCTTTGTGGGCTTCGCTGCCCTTACCGCCATGCTTGCCGGTTTCGATCCACTTCTTCGCGTTGTCCCAAGCACCACCGGCGTTGGCCATGAAGATCGCGACGGCGAATCCGCTCGTCAGACCACCGGCCAACATGCCCATCACGCCCGGTACGCCGAAGATGAGCCCGACGATGATCGGAACCACAATGGCCAAGAGCGATGGAACGATCATTTCCTTCTGAGCGCCTGCGGTCGAAATGGCAACGCAGTTGGCATAGTCGGGAATGTCGCGGCCTTCGTGCGTGATCTGCTCGCGTGGCCAGTTTTCCGGATCGTTCGCGAAAGCGTCGTCTTTTCCTTGACTCTTGAGGTACGCCTTGATGGTCTCGAACTGGCGGCGACATTCGTGCATCATCTCGTACGCCGCACGCCCCACCGCCTTCATCGTCAGTGCACAGAACAGGAAGGCGAGCAACACACCGCTGAACATACCGCACAGCACCTTCGGATTCATCAGCGTCACGTCGTAGAACGTCATGTACTGCTGCATCGACGCCCGCTGCGTATTCACCAAGTGACACTCAGTGTCACCCACGTGAACGTTGTAGACGAATTCGTTGACGTCATTGGTTTCACCCAACTCAGCCGCCGGGAACTTATCGCCCTTTTTCAGGTCAGCTTGGGCTTTATGATTCAGCATCATGTAAGCCAGGTAGGCGCTTTCACCCGTCCCTTCTTTCCACTTCTGGGCGAACTTGCCGTGGCCCATGTAGTAGATGTATTCCATGCCAGCCGCATCGTCGGTCTTGGCTTCCGGTTCCGCGGTCTGCACATAACCCATGGCTTCACGCTGCTGACCGACGCGAACTTCTTCGACATAAGCAGCAAGCAAAGCCAGTGCGGTCAACGCAGCCGAACCGATTGCAAACCCCTTACCGGTGGCAGCCGTCGTGTTACCAAGTGAATCCAGGGCGTCGGTGCGCTCACGCACGGACGGATCCTGGTGGGTCATTTCAGCGTTACCACCAGCGTTGTCCGCGATGGGACCGTATGCGTCGGTCGCGAGGGTGATACCCAGTGTGGCCAACATACCGACGGCTGCGATACCCACGCCGTAAAGACCGAGCATGAACTCACGTCCACCGCCCGCCGACACGAAGGCGAGCATGATTGCGATGACGATCGTGGCCAACGACGCCCAGGTACTCTTCATGCCTTCGGCGACACCGGCGATGATGACAGTTGCAGAACCTGTTTCCGCCTGACCGGCGATTTCCTGTGTCGGCTTGTATTCGTAGCTCGTGAAGTACTCGGTGGCTTTACCGATGATGATTCCGGCGAACAATCCGATGACAACACTGGACGCGACGCCATACCAAGTCACGCCTTGGATGTCTTTCAACAGGACATAGCAGATACCGTAGGCTGCAACGGCGATCATCACGCTACTGCCGTTGACGCCCTTGCCGAGCGCCGACATCAACTGACCCATCGACGCGCCTTCCTGCGTACGCACCATGTAGATGCCCAGGATCGACAGAATGATACCGATGCCAGCCAGCACCATCGGAACCGACAACAGCATCATGGCATTGGTTGTTGCGGTCTTGACGTCGGTTGGTGCCAGCGCAGAAGCAGCGGCTACACCCAAGGCAGCCGTCGCCAAGATTGAACCGGCGTATGATTCGTAAAGGTCAGCACCCATACCCGCGACGTCACCGACGTTGTCACCGACGTTGTCGGCGATGGCGGCGGGGTTACGGGGATCGTCTTCGGGGATACCGGCTTCGACCTTACCAACGAGGTCGGCACCGACGTCGGCGGCTTTCGTATAGATACCGCCACCAACACGGGCGAAGAGTGCCTGCGTGCTCGCCCCCATGCCGAACGTCAGCATGACCACGGTGATTTCGTTGAGCGTCATGCTCGGAACGAAGTTGTTGAGGATGTAGAACCACGCGGTGATGTCGATCAGTGCAAAACCGACGACGACCAGACCCATGACCGCACCGGCGCGGAATGCAACGACCAAACCACGATTCAAACTGGCGCGAGCGCCTGCGGTGGTTCGGTGCGCGGCGATCGTTGCGGTACGCATGCCGAGGTAACCGCACAAACCACTGAAGAAACCACCGGTGAGGAACGCGAACCAGACGATCTTGTGCTGGACGTGCAACCCGTAGGCCATGAACGCGAGAATGCCTGCGAGCACAACGAACACCCAGAACACCACCTTGTATTGGCGGTTGAGGTACGCCATCGCTCCTTCGCGCACGTACGACGCGATCTTGATCATGCTCTCGTCGCCCTCGTCAGAAGCCATCACCTCTGAATAGAACTTGCGAGCAAAAAGAAGAGCCACAATCGCAAACGCCGGAGCGCAATACCAGATGCCTGGAATCGGCGAGCGAGGCGCCGCATCCGAAGCAGCGGCAACGGTTGCGCCACCATCTGCATTGTCCTGTGCCAAAGCGGTAGTCGCTGCGCTGCAAACGACGAGCGCGACCAACAGCACCCAAATGGTCGATTTCAGAAACTTGGACACGATCAACTCTGGTCTCCTAGTGTTCATGCCTTGGTCAACCGTCACCCGCGCCTTGCGGACGGCACCCTTGCATGTGCTTAAGCTTAGAAAGGAAAATGGGTTACACCGAGATGATCCGCGTCCACGCACCCTCGGCGGACTGCGGACTATAGCGACTTTGAGACCGAAGTCCAGCCAACTCGGGCGCTGAAAACACCCGAAAACGACCCGATTCCGACAGGCTTTGCTCGCGATAAATCAATGCGACTTGTGAACGTCGAATCCATGCGTTTCGGACGATTCCTTTGGCTGCACATTCGCAGGATGGGCCGGCGGTAAACTGGGTGAATCGACTGTGCCGATTCTCCTGCTTGGCATGTATCTGGGTAGTCTGGATAACCGTCCTCAGGTATTCGCTTGCGGACCCGCTGACACCCCGCTACTGTTTCGGCGCGCCGCGCCCCTCAAAACGAGTCGGGCGAATCCTCTGTCATCCAAACCAACACTGGAAGCCAATTATCATGTCTGACCACGTAACCACCCGTATCGCCGACCTGCAAGGCTTGATCCGCGATGTGCCCGATTTCCCCAAAAAGGGCATTGTTTTTAAGGATATCACGCCGCTGCTCGCCGACCCGGCAGGCCTGGCGCTGGCGGTTGAATACCTTGCCCAACCATTTCGCAAGGTCCGAATCGACAAGGTGGTCGGCGCAGAGTCCCGCGGATTCATCTTCGGGACAGCCCTCGCCCAGTCGCTGTCGATCGGGTTTGTCCCTATCCGCAAGCCCGGCAAGTTGCCGTGTGAAACCATCTCGGAGGATTACGAACTTGAGTACGGCGTTGATTCCCTCCACATCCACAAGTGCGCGATCAAACCGGGCGAGAAGGTGCTGATGGTCGACGACCTGTTGGCCACCGGCGGAACGATCGGCGCATGCTGTCGGCTCGTCGAAGCCCTGGGTGGCGAAATCGCCGGTGTCACGTTCGTCATCGAGTTGGCATTCCTCAAAGGGCGCGACAAGATCAAGCAGTACACCGTCCACTCCCTGTTGTCGTATGACGACTAGCGCCATTGCCCATACGTAAACACATTAAAAACATGATGTTAGGACAGGTTTGGCTGCCAGAATTCAGGATCCGGTGCGCGGGCGGCTGTGACTTGAGGGCCTGATTCTCCATGTAACAGCCACGCAAGGTGGCAACGGAGACTGCGGTTGGCCGATTCTACCAGTGTATAATCTTGTCGCTGGGTGGGTTCTGAGCGGCGAATCGAGGTCCAAGCCCGTATAAAAAAGGGCACTAAAGCATCTAGTTAGTCGATTTGAGGTTTTCGCAAAGCCCCGGTTTTGACTGCTTGTCCTGAAACCTCCGACTCCAACGTGCGACCAATATCGGTGTGCATTATCAGCGGCTCGCAGTCAGCGGTGCGTGTTCGAGGTCTTTGGGATTCTGGGCGTCAAGATGAAACCAATTTCAACCCAATCGACGCCCAGGTTCTCCTCGCTCCGGATACCCTCTATCGATTCCCACACCCATCGAACCTTCCGTCTGAAGAAAACAATATCGATTGTCATTTCTGCGATGTTGGTGTTCGCAACGTTCGGCAATCAGGCGATGGCCCAATGGCGCGACGCCCGACGCGGGAATACTCTTCGGCCCGCAATTCTTGAACGCAATGCCCCCATCGAAAACCTCTTGCGAAAGGCGACCGGCGCGATCGATCGCCAGGACTGGAAGTTGGCGATCGACTCGCTCCAACGCATCCTCGACGACCCCGGCGGTGCGCTACTTAGTTCGGACGATGAAAAAGCCAGTGCGGACACTGGCCTGACGATGTTCGAATCGGCTCAGGACCGAGCGACGATGCTCTTGGCATCGATGCCGGAAGAAGGCATTGACGCCTATCGCCTGCTGTATGATGGCCGAGCAAAAGCGCTGTTCGACCGCGGGGTCAAAGACTGCAACGAAACGGCGCTTCGCACGATCCTGGCGCGCTACATGGTCAGCAGTTATGGTGACGATGCGGCGACGGTGGTCGCCGGCTGGCTGCTCGACCGCAACCGCCCTGCCGAAGCGCTCGAAGTGCTCGACCGCATCACCACATACTCCGTTCGTACGGATGTGCCCGATGTGCAGATCGCCGTTCGACGAGCGATGGCATGGACGATGTTGCGCGACGAATCAAAGGCGCAAGGTGCACTTGCTGAGATTTCAAAGGAGACGATTGACGCCGACGCGCTGGACTACGCATCGGTGCTGCGATTTGTCGAATCGGGTTGGCCCGAATCGTCGATCGAGTCGGCATCTGCGGGGCGCGAGTCTTGGCCGCTCAAGGGCGGCGATCTTGCCCGCCGTTTCAGAATGCCGGCTGTCACACCGGAATTGCAGGGCAATCTTCCCTGGCGGTTTGTTCTGCCTGCCGATCATGACCATCCGTCCTGGTGGGAAGCCTACTGGGAAAGCGGCGCAGAGTCGTATGGGGCTTACCCTGTGGGTGAGTACGCCGTCAGCGAAGGTCGAATGTTTGTCAAGAATCTTCAGCAGGTCGTCGCGCTCGATCTCGAAAGCCTCGATCCACTATGGGTCTCGGACCGCCCGATCACGATCGACGGGGAACAGCGCCGCAACGCCCGCAGCAACCGGGCGTTTCAGCGATTTGGCCCGTTGCAATTGGTGGACTCGAGCTACACGCTGAGCGATCAGATTCTTGGCGACCATGTTGGCGGGACCCTCTCGACCGCGTTTGGCAAAGTGTACGCCATCGAGCGCGACGGCGTCGGCAAGTCGCCGAATCAGATCAAGACCAAGCAGGGATTCTCGTTCCACTCGTTTCCTGTGTACCGCGGGACGCGCCTCATCGCCTATGACGCAGAGCATGGCCAGATCGTCTGGCAACGCGGGCGCAGCGGCGATTCAGAGGACCCACTTGGCGATGTGCAGTTCCTATCAGCCCCGATCGCGATTCAAAACGAGCTGTGGGTCATCTATGCAAAACGATCCGACCTGTTTCTCGGAACCTTCTCGCCCGACAAGGGAACGATGACGCGCAGTCTGCTCTTATGCACGGTCGATCCCGCCCAACTGCAACGACGGGCGCACTTTGCGATCTACCCGTCGTCGGATGGTTCAAATGTCTTCGTTTCAACTGGTTTCGGCGTGGTACTTTCGGCCAGCATCGACCCGCTGTCGCTTCGTTGGGCAGGACAATACCAACAGCACACTGGCTTCGACAACGTCTTGTTCAGCCAACATTGGCGCTGCGGGCCTCCGACCATCGCGGGTAATCTCCTCTTGGTTGCCGCACCCGATTCCGAAATTCTGATGGCGTTGGATCGCGCTACCGGCCGCGTGATCTGGACGCTGAACCAACCGGAAGGAGCCAAGTATCTGCTGGGGGTCGATGACGATCACATTTGGCTGGGCGGCGAGCAACTTCACTGCGTCAATCTTCACGACGGTTGGATCGAGTGGTCCACATCCGGTGACCCGCTGCAGACAACAGGCCGCAGCGCGCTGAGTGGTGATCGCATCTTTGTCCCGACAGTTGAGGGTCTGGCGACGTTTGATGCACAGTCTGGCGAGAAGCTGGACACGCGGCCACTGGGCGATCAACCGCCGCTGGGCAATCTACTTTGCATCGCCAATGCCACGATCAGTTTTGATCCAAACGAAGTCCGCAAATTCCCGGATCTGACGCTTTCCTATCCAAGCGCGCTGGCATTTCATGAACGAGACCCGACCGATCGTCATGCGGCGATTCGATTGGCATGGATGGAATTGCGCCGAGGGTTCCCACGCAAGGCACATGACGTCCTGGAAAAAGTCAAACCGCCGACGCGGCGCAGTTCAAGCCGCCTCAGCGATGTCACCCAATTGCGTTTTGAAGCGCTGCTGGGCATTGCGACGCTACCCGACACGAGCACGGAAGAAGCCATCGAAAAACTGCGGGAAGCGGTGAGTCTCGCGGATGGGGGTCTATCGAGTTTGCGCGCCACCATTGCCCTGGCATTTCGACTGCGCGATGTCGCGGCCACAGACGAGGCGTATATCTCACTCTGGCAATTGGGATTGACGCCGTCGGGTGATGGATACGTCACGATCGAACCTCGACTGCGTAACAAAGCCCGCTTGATCATCGGCGACATTCTGTCGCGCTTTGAACGCGACCTGACCACGGCGCAACTTCGCACCATCGCCGAAATCACGCAAACACAGGCTCGCGAGGCAATCGCGGAATTGGACAACCCCGCGACTCGGACTGCCGCCCGACTGCGACTCGAACAATTGGCACAGATGAACGATGTGGGCGGCGCCGGACAAGCGGCACTCATCGCGTTGGCGAAGCTTGAGCGGGATCGCGATCACTTCGAATTCGCCGAGTATTACGCACTGCGGGCAATCGAAACGGACAGGATGGCCACGCAGTCGGCAGAGGCGCTGCGCGACTTGGCGGAGCAATATCTGGGCCCCGATCAACGCTTCCACCATGATGCGTCATTGCTGCTGTCGCGGTTGGAATCTGAATTCGCTCGACAGAACTTGACCAACGCTGATGGCGAAACCGTATCGGTGTTGGACGAGGTCACCCGACTCCGCGAAGCGCTGGACCCCAATCGTGTGACCGAAGGTGCGTTTGCGAGCCGGCCGGAGTCCTTCCGTTGGAAGTCGCCATCGGTGAGCGTCAACCGAGACCGCTCCGGAGAAGGGATGTTCTCATATCCACACGCGGCATCGGGATCGTTTGCCGACTATCTGATGTTTCTAAAATCAGGAACGCGTCTGGAAGCGATCAATCGAGCGGATGGTTCGCAGGCGTGGACGGCGCGGTTGCGTTTACTCGGTTCAGTGCAGACGGCAATCGAGGAGGACGACAACGACGATGAAACGGATCATCCAAGGTTGGCATGTGAGAATCAAATTGCGGTGATCAATGGACGCGAAGGACTTTTTGGCATTGGCGTTCGGACGGGACGGCGACTCTGGGGCGCTGAATACGAAGACAGCGGAACTGCAAACCGCCTGGCGATTCGCGATCGGCTTGTGGCGGTCGGTGACGGCTTGTTGGTCGCTGCGCTGCGCCGCGGTGTGTTGACGTGCGCGTCACTCACCGATGCCAACGACATTCAATGGGAGCGCGTTCTGACGCGTGAGAAGATCGACAGCATTTTCGTTCAGGATGGACTGTGCATCACGCTCGACAACCAACGCCGCAAAGCAACAACCTACAACTTAAAAACCGGTCGCCTGCTCAGTACCGTCGCGTTTCGACAGCACGACGAAGCGGCGCCCATCCCGGTGATCTACGAAAGCGGGCATTTGATCGGGCCCGACGGATCAGACGAGATCATCTGCTTCAGCGCTCGATCCGGTGAGTTGAATTGGCGCTACGCCGCACCCGATCCGTTGCGATGGCTCTTCAAACCGGGCGATGGATACGTTGGCATCAGTTGCTTTGGGGGTCGCGTCATTCTCATCGACGCGCTGGCCGGCGACGTTCGCACCGACATTACCATCCCGAAGGACACGAAGGGATACGCCGAAGGCGTACTGCTTGGCGACCGCCTGATCCTGATGCCGGTGACCGAGAAATCACTCGGCGACACGCCCTACCTTTATGGCTTCGATGCAGAGACGGGGCAAGTCGTTTGGAAGCGCGAGCACCTGGGTGTCGTCGGACTCAATCGCCATGCCTTATGGCGACAACTCACGCTGGCCGAAAAAGTCATGCCAATCCTTCGACGCGTTGACGTTAACTCTGAAAGCCCGTTGCTTCGAAGTCGCGGTGAATTGGCAATCGAACTGATTGACAAGCGGACCGGGCAAACCATCAGTGAGCCAGTCAGAACTCGGATGTACCTGACCAGCAACAATGCCCTGACCGGTGAATTTGGATTGTGGCCCGGGCAGTTTATCCTTGGCGCAAACCACGGTTTGTTGAGCATTCCTCTGACCGACGAAGTCGGTGCGTCCGGTGATTCGGGGAGGTGGCCATGAATAGTCGAATGACGCGATGGACGATGGCGATTTTGTTTGTCCTGCCCGCAAGCACCGGCGCCGATCCAGGTGAACCGGCCAAGCCGCCACCCGCGCCGCGCCCGAAGCATATCAACGCGGAGACCGAGGCGGCGATCGAAAAGGGGTTGGACTACCTCGTCAGCACCCAGGGGCGTGAAGGCGCCTGGCGCAACCGCACCGGTTATGGAACCTATCCTGTCGCGATGTCGGCGCTGGGCGGGTTGGCGCTGTTGATGAATGGAAGCACGCCGACGCAGGGCAAATATGCCGCCAACGTCGATCGCGTGACGGACTTCCTCCTGTCGTGCGCAACCGACACCGGATTGATCGCACTGCGCGCCGAAGATGGCAATCGACCGATGTACGGGCACGGATTCAGCATGCTGTTTCTCGGCGAAGTGTATGGCATGACCGAAGACGTGGATCGACAGCAGCGCATCCACAACACACTCAGGCGGGCGGTCTTACTGACGGCACAAGCGCAAAGCGAACTGGGCGGATGGATTTATCAACCGGACGGCGGCACCGATGAGGGTTCGGTCACGATCACACAGTTGCAGGGGTTGCGGGCGTGTCGAAACGGCGGCATCAGCGTGCCCAAGAGTGTCATCGACAAGGCCCTCGACTATTTGAAAATATCGTTTCGCTCCGACGGCGGCATTGCGTATCGGGCGCGCAACCCGGGACCTTCACGTCCGCCCATCACAGCCGCTGCAATCTGCTGCTGGTTCAATGCGGGCGATTACGACAACCCGATGGCCAAGAAAGCATTGGTCTACTGTCGCAGCACGATCGGTCCAGGCAACAAAAACATCGGTCACTATTTCTATGCCCACCTTTACTATGCCCAAGCGCTGTACCTTGCCGGCGATGCGAAGGCGTGGGACGAGTACTTTCCGAAGATTCGTGACAAATTGCTTTCCAAACAGAACGAAGATGGATCATGGATGGGTGATGGCGTCGGCAAGCCCTATGGCACGGCGCTTGCATTGATCATTTTGCAACTGCCATACAATCGCATTCCCATCATGCAACGTTAACTGCGAATTTGAATGCGGCGCGGCTGGGCGAATTCGCGCCGGCGCTTGCTGAAACTGTCGAAGAGGAAACGCCATGAGTGAAGCACCAGAGAACGTCCCCGCTCAGCCGGGTGATGCCGAACTGATCCGCGAATTGACGGACGGATACAATCGGATTCGGTCGGAGTTGGGCAAGATCATCATCGGTCAGGACGCCGTCGTCGACCAATTGATGGTCGCGATCTTCGCCAAGGGGCACATCATTCTCGAAGGTGTGCCGGGATTGGCGAAAACGTTGATGATCTCGACGCTGGCACGCTGCCTGGCGCTGTCGTTTCATCGCGTGCAGTTCACCCCCGACCTGATGCCGTCAGACATCACCGGGACGGAGATCATGCAGGAGGACAAGACCACCGGCCAACGGGCGTTTCGCTTCATGCCCGGTCCGGTGTTTGCGAATGTCATCCTCGCAGACGAAATCAACCGCACGCCTCCCAAGACGCAAGCCGCCCTGCTCGAAGCGATGCAGGAAAGGCAGGTGACCGTCGGGTCGAACGTGCACCCATTGCCATCGCCCTTCTTCGTGCTCGCGACGCAGAACCCGATCGAACAGGAAGGCACCTACCCGCTTCCCGAAGCGCAACAGGACCGCTTCATGTTCAAGGTGTTCGTGAAGTACCCGACCTACGAGGAAGAGTTGCGAATCGCCGAGACAACCACAGTCGACAGTGAAATCAACATCGACGAGGTCTTCACGGGCGAGCAGATTATCCGATTCCAGCATGCGGTGCGGCGCATTCCCATCGCTCCGGAAGTGATCCGCCACGCGCTGGACATCGTGCGGATGACGCGCCCGAATGAAAGCGACGCCCCGGAGATCGTCCGGAAGATGCTCACCTGGGGCGCGGGTCCGCGGGCGGTGCAGGCGATGGTACTCGGCGGCAAGGCTCGGGCGGCACTGCATGGACGGCATCATGTTTCGTTTGAAGACATCCGCCGCTGCGCCCTGCCGGTGTTGCGTCACCGCATCATCACGAGCTTCTCCGCCAGCGCCGACGGATACTCAACCGACCGCGTCATCGAAGAACTGCTCAACATGCTCGACCCGAATGAAACCGTATTGAAGGGTGAAGATGGTTACAACCGACTACTTTCAACCTGAGACGCTCAACAAGATCACGCGGCTGGAATTGCGGGCGCGGCACGTTGTCGAAGGATTCCTCAGCGGACTGCATCGCAGCCCCTACCGCGGGTTTAGCATCGAATTCGCCGACCATCGCGAATACGTGCCCGGAGACGATCTGCGCCATCTCGACTGGCGGGTATACGCCAAAGCCGATCGATTCTACATCAAGCAATACGAGGTCGAAACGAACCTTCGCGCCTACATATTGCTCGATGCGAGTGGTTCGATGCAGTATCCCGCGCACCATGTCGAAGATCGCATGAACAAATGGCAGTACGCCTCGACGATCGCAGCCAGTCTTGCCTACCTGATGGTCAAACAACAGGATGGAGCGGGACTGGTCCTGTTTGATCACGAGATTCGCAACAACCTGCCCGTCAGCACGAACCCCGCACAGCTGCGCAACATGGTTGAGATGATCGAGCAAACCGCGCCCACGGAAGAAACCCAAACCAAGGTTCTCTTTCGCTACCTCGCCGACCAACTGCCCAAACGAAGCGTGGTCGTATTGATCTCCGACCTGCTCACCGACATCGACGAGTTGAAGGATGGGTTGGAGCGGTTTCGCTTTGGGCATCACGACGTGATGGTCTTTCACGTGCTCGACAAGGACGAACTCGAATTTCCGTTTACCGATCGGACCCTGTTTGAAGGACTTGAGCATTCCACGGACGAGATTCTGACCGACCCGCAGTCGCTGCGGACGGCGTACCTCGAGCGCGTTCAGGCGTTTATTCACGACATCCAGGGCATCTGTCTTAACAGCCGTATCGACTACGCCCAGATCAGCACTGCCGATCCGCTCGACGTGGCGTTGACGCAGTTTCTTTCCAACCGAATGCACCAGACGAGATCGATGGCCTGACCGCCATCGCCTGAACCGAAATGAATGTGTCGACGCTCATCCTAGCCGCCCTGGTGAACCCTGCCCTCTTTTGGGGCGGGGCGGCAGCGATGAGTGCGCCCATCATCATCCATATTCTGGCGAAGCGGCGCTTTCAACGCATTCGGTGGGCGGCGATGTCGTTTCTGATGGATGCCGACAAGCAGAATCGCAAGCGCGTGCGGATGGAAGAGTTGATCCTCTTGGCGCTTCGATGCCTGGCCGTCCTGCTCATCGGGCTCTTGGTCTCGCGCCCGTTCATTCAGCCGTCCGGCGTATCCGCACTCCTCGGCGGAACGCAACGAACTGAGCGGATCTTCCTGCTCGATGATTCGTTCAGCATGGGCTATCAGTCGAATGACCGAACGCTGATCGAAGACATGAAATCGAGCGTGCGCAACCTGCTGCAGCGTTTGCGCGATCATGCGCCGCACGATACGGTCACGTTGCTGCGCACCACCGCACCCGACGACCCCATCGTCGAAGGGGCGATCCTCGACGACCGCCAATACGAGTTGCTGCTCGCCCGATTGGAGGCGCTGCAACCGACGCAGCGGTCGCAATCCATTGAACGCTGTATGTCGAGCGTGCGCAAACTGATCGATGGCGACGACGGCGTGCTCAGTTGCGTGCTGTACGTGATCAGCGATTTTCAGGAAGTCGATTGGTTGACGGCTGCTTCGGCGACTGGCGAGGGAAACGCGGCATCGGCGACACTCGCGGCAGAACTGACCGACTGGGCGAACGATGATCGTGATGTGCGGGTGGTACTCGTGGATGTGGGCGACGATTCGCCGCAGAACGTGGCAATTACGAATCTGCAGTCGATGCAGCGGCAGGTGGTGACCGGGGTTTCGGCACAACTCGAAGCCACCATTCATAACTTCGGCACGGGCGATGCCGACGCGCTCGAACTGCAAATCTCCAGCGACACATCGGGTGCGGGTTCCGTGCCGACCGATCCGATTCCTGCCGGCCGAAAGGTGGCGACGGCGATTTCGGCTGTGATTCAGCGGGCAGGCGATGCCTCGATCACGGTGTCAGCCGACCCCGATCGGCTACCGATCGATGACACGCGCTATCTCGCACTCGAAGCGACAGACGGTGTGCGTGTGCTGGTGGTCAATGGTGAGCCTTCGACTGATTCTTATCTTGATGAGGTGCATCTGCTGACGACAGCCCTTCGACCCGAAGGCGATGTCTTCAGCGGCAATCAGGTGAACGTGATCGACGAGTCGGCGCTGGATGGCGCATCGCTCGACGACTATCACCTCGTGATTCTTTGCAATCTCTATCGGGTGAGCGAGCCAATCGCCGACGACCTACACCGGTTTGTTTTCGCCGGCGGTGGACTGGCGATTTTTCTGGGCGACCAGGTGTCCGACCCGTTGGCGTATAACTCAACGCTATATCGCGACGGCAAGGGTTTGCTGCCGGCATCGCTGCAATCGATCGTGCGGGCGAAGGAATCGGGCGTTCACTTGGCTCCCAGTGATTTCCTGCATCCGGTGGTGCGGGTTTTTTCCGGACAGGTCAATCCGTTTCTCGATCGCGTCAACTACTTTCAATACTTTGCAACGGAACCCGCAACGTTCGTCCCCGGTGAACAGGATGAAGATGCCGCTGCCCGCGCACCGACGACAGTGATTGCGAGCTACGACGATGACGAGGCGACGCCCGCGATCATGGAGCGGACATACGGGCGGGGACGCGTGCTGCTGTTCACCTCTTCGTGCGATCTTGAGTGGAACGATTGGGCACGGGACGCGAGCTATGTCATCGGTATGCTCGAAGTCACGCAGCATCTCGCCCGGGCTGGCGATGCGAATCGATCGACAACCGTCGGCAAACCGCTGACCTTCGCGCTGAACCCATCCGATTACGAACCGCAAGCCACGCTTCGTCTACCCGGTTATCCGCAGCAGGAAGATGAAGACGTGGTCGCATCGACGGATGGCAGCAGCGGAATGGAAATCAGTTGGCCACACACCACCCAAGCCGGCATCTACAGTTTCCAGTTGCAGCGGCGGGATGGACGCAGCGTGGTTCGGCGCTTCGCGGTGAATGTGGACGCGAGAGAAAGCGACCTGTCACCCGCGACAGAAGACGACCTGCGCCGCTCGCTCGACGGCTTGAAGGTTGAATACATCGAAGGCGTGGCGATGAAGACGGATGACGCCGACAGCGGGCGAAAAGAACTTTGGCCAATGCTGCTCGTCGCGGCGATGGGCCTTTTGATGATCGAACAAGTGATGGCCTGGCGCTTCGGGCGCGGATAGACGTGATTGATATTCGGTAGCTGATGCACACGGCATGAATGTGAATTGGAGCAACATTCTATTGAGTCAGGTGGACCACATCGAAGTGGAACGCCGGCTTGAGTTTGCGGCGCTACCCAGCGGATGGTGGACCGTGGCGACGATGATCATCGCCGCCGTTTTGGTCTACGCCATCATCTGGTTCTATCGACGCGAAGGGCGCATCGGCGCGAGCCTGCGTGTGCGGATGGTGATGGCCAGCCTGCGCATCTGCGTCATGCTCTGTTTGCTGACGATTCTCTTCGAACCGATTCTCGCGACCTACCTTCACCGATGGGTCAGTTCCTACACGCTCGTCCTCGTCGATGCGTCGGCCAGCATGGATCTGCAAGATCGCTATCGGCGCAGCGAAGATCTTGATCGAATCAAGAGCGTCGTCACCGATGCAACGCAAAAGCCCGTTCGCCGCACCGATGTCATCGACACGCTCTTAAGCAGCGACGACCACCGCTTCCTGCGGCAACTGGCCGAAAACAACCGCGTCAAAGTCCACACCTTCGCCGAGAACGTGCAAACGCAGTACACCATTCGCGCAGCCCGGGAATCGAATGGCGACACCCAAGAATCCGCCGAGAGCGATGAAACGCCAAACAATCAGAATTCGCCGGTCCTCGATGCGAACCATGGCGAATCGATGGTCACCCGCTTTCAAGCCACCGGGGCGACAACCGACATTGGACGCGCGGTGCGGCAGTCGATAGAGAAAGCCGATCGGTCACCGGTCGCTGGCGTGGTGCTGCTGACAGATGGCGGCATCAATCGCGGCGACTCGTACGAAGATATCGCCCGCTTCGCCGAGGATCATGAAATCCCGCTTCACATCGTCGGCGTTGGCAATGCGGCTCCTCCGCGCAATGTGCGGGTGGCTGAAGTCATCGCGCCGGACAATGTCTTCACGCAGGATCCTTTCGCCATCGTCACGCAGATCAGTGCGCAAGGTATGGTCGGGCAGCTTGTGACGGTCGAGTTGGTCGAAAAGCAAGCGGGCTCCGCGGGTGACGGCCAAGTGGTTGCGTCGCAGGAAGTGACGCTCGCAGAAGACAACACCACAGAGCCGCTGACCTTCAAGCATCGCCAGGAGTTGGTCGGGCGGTTCGTGTATCAGGTGCAGGTACCGCTGAGCGAGGACGAATCGGTCAGCGACGACAACACCCGCAAAATCACGGTCAACGTCGTGGACAACAAAATTCGCGTGTTGGTGGTCGCCGGTGCGCCGAGTTGGGAATATCGCTATGTGTCGCGTTTGCTGGAGCGCGATGAGACGTTCGAGGTCAGTTGCTGGTTGCAGTCGGCTGACGACGATGCCGCCCGCGATGGCAACATCATCATCGACCACCTGCCCGAGTCGGCGGAGGAGTTGTTCAAGTACGATGCGATCGTGCTGCTCGATCCCGATCCGATGGAGTTCACAGCTGAATGGGTGGAGTTGGCCGACCGTTTGGTGACGCGACATGGCGGCGGTTTGATATACGCAGCGTCGCGTTTGCACGCGCCGGCATTTGCCCGCGACGAAGCGACGAAGGAACTGTTACGCATCCTGCCGGTCTCGTTCGATCCCGATGCCGACCTCGTGCTCAATCAGATTGGACACTATCAAAAGCAGGCCCATCCGTTGATCGTGCCAACATCGTCGCAAGGTCATCCCGTGCTGAAGTTGCCGGGCGATACGACGGCAGAATTGAGTTGGGCGAATGTGGGTTCGGTGTATTGGCACTTTCCGGTGCTTCGCGAAAAACCGGTCGCGACAGTGCTCATGCGACACGGCGACCCGCGCATGCAAAATCGATACGGCGGGCACGTGTTGCTGGCCACCCAGTATGCGGGATCAGGGCGTTCCGCGTTTCTGGGGATCGACAGCACGTGGCGTTGGCGGGCGTATGGCGACAACGTGTTCAACAAGTTCTGGGTACAACTGGTGCGCTACGTTGTTGAGGGCAAACTCGTCGGCGGCAATCAACGCGGTTCGATTTTGACGGAGCGCGATTCGTATCAACTCGGCGACGTGATCAATGTGTCGGCTCGTCTCTTCGATCGGGCGTATCAACCGCTGCAAATTCCCAGCGTCGAAGCCGAATACACCATCGGCGACGAGCGCGGACGGATCACGCTGCTGCGCATCGCCGATCGACCCGGATGGTATGAGGCGCGGTTTGTCCCACCAACGACGGGCAGTTGCGAGTTGACGCTGCCGATTCCCGATGGCGATCTGTCAGAAGACATCGTTCGCCGCGAGGTGCAAGTCACGCGCCCGAACCTCGAAATCCTGCAACCACAACTCGCTCGCGATCGGCTGATTGCCTTGGCGGAGCAAACCAAGGGCGGGCGATACTATGATGTCAAGGATGCAGCCGACCTTCCGAGCCAGATTCCGGACCGCCATGAATCCACGACGATCCGGTCACGCCCCACGCCGTTGTGGGATGACAAATGGGTGTTGCTCCTTTTGGTGGGACTGTTGAGTACGGAGTGGGCGCTGCGAAAGATTTTCCGCCTGTTGTAGATACGGGCTTGTCGAAGCGACTGAATGAACATGCAGCAATCGGCATTTAGACAACACGTGTTGCAGCGACTTTCGCGATTGGCCAAGCGGCTGCGCGTGGATCGCGCGCTGATCGGCGCAGGCGCGGTGGCGATGGTTGTCATGATGATGTTTGCGCTTCAGTTTCTACTGGACTACAAGCTGCGGTTGCAGTTGGACATGCGCTGCGCGCTGCTGGGCGTTGTTTTGGTCATCATCGGTTGGATGACCTGGCGCAAACTGATTCAACCGCAACGCCTCAAGTTCGACGAGCGCGACATCGCCCGTGTGATCGAAAAGCGGTTCCCGCAACTCGACTCACTGCTCATTTCCGCCGTCGATTTCGATTCAGGACGAGTCGGGCCAGCCGCTTCCAATTCGCCGCAACTTGCGGAGTCCGTCTTGGCGCAGGCGGTCGAGGCGACCCACGGGCTTCGATTCGACGACGTGATTCAAACCAAGCCGGCGCGAGACGGTACGCTGAAGGTGTTGGCTGTCATGGTCGTCGGCGTGGCTTCGTTTGCCATCGCGCCGCAGACGATGGGCATCTGGCTCGACCGCAACATCCTGCTGCGAAACGTCAATTGGCCGAAGCGCACGATCATTGAAGTCGAAGCACCCGACGATCGCATTATCAAAGGCGCGATCGGCGACGACTTGGAAATTCGCGCAGCGATCCCTGCCGGCGCGGTTGTGCCCCGCCATGTCGAAATCGTATTCGAAACCAAGTCGGGCAAGAGCGGACGCGAGACCATGACAGGGGTGGGCCAGCGTGAGTTTCGATACACGTTCGCCCGGGCGAAAGAAGAGGTGACGTTCTACCTGACGGGCGGCGACGACACGACCGAGTGGTTTGAAACGCAGTTGTCGCAGCGACCCACGATCGACGATGCCACCCTGTCCGTCGAACCGGCGGCTTATACCGGCATCGCGTCATACGCGCTTCCATCGGGACAGCGGGCGTGCGAAATCTATCCGGGCAGCGTTATCACGATCAGGGCAATCGCGTCCAAGACGCTTGCAACGGCTCGGTTGATGAACGGAAGCGAAGTGGTCGAAACGTTGCAGCCGCTGGATCAGACGATTGCGGCGTCGGTTTCGCCAACCGAATCGCAAACTCTGCATTTTGAAATGACCGACCTCGACGGCTTGACGAATGTTCGGCCGATGCGCTTTTCAATTCGACTTCTCAAAGACAATCCACCGCAGGTCAAGCTCCTCTTCGCACACGTCGGGAACATGATCACGTTGGCCGCGAAGATCCCGGTTGAAATCGACATGAATGATGACTTGGGGTTGGGATCAGCCGACATGCTCTATCGGATCGACAACCCCGACGCGTCTCAGCAGTCCGTGACCCTGCCGGATTTCAAACCCCGTTCGAAACAATACGCCGCGCAATTCGATTGGCCAGTCAAGTCAACGGGGGCTGCGGTCGGCGAACAGGTGGCGGTCTTTGCGAAAGCGCAGGACCTCAATTTGGTTTCAGGACCGGGCGTTGGCGAATCGACGACGATCACGTTCCGCGTGGTGACAGCTGACGAATTCCTCGCCGAGATCAATCGCCGCGAGCAAGAGTTTCGCCGTCAGTTCGAGCGAGCGGTCGACAATCAGGACCGTTTGCGACGACGACTTCTCACGGTGTTGTCGCAGATCAACGATCAAACGACGAGCAAAGAGCTGGAGTTGGAACTTGCACCGCTCGAGCGCCGTCAAAGACAGGTGTTGGCGCAGGTCAATGTGATTCGCCAGCAGTTCGCCCAGGTGCTCAGCGAATTGGAGATCAACCAACTCGACGAACCGGAAGTCCGCGAGCGATTGGAGCAAGGGATTATCACCCCACTGACGAATCTGTGTGCGAGAGAGCTAAGCCAAGCCGCCGACCTGATTCGCCAACTTGGTCGCGAACCGAAGATGGAGACGGCGCGGTTGGTCGATCCGCAGCAGCAACGCATTCTCTACGAAATGCGAGACGTTTTGGATCATATGCTGAAGTGGGAAGGCTTTCAGCAGACAGTGACGCTGCTGCGCGAGATCATGCAGTTGCAGAAGGAATTGAACGTCGAAACGAAAGCGGAGATTGAAGCCCGCACCGACGATGTGTTTGACGATTAGATTCGATGGACGTGCGTCTGGGTTCTAGAATCCAGTGTTTGCGGAAAGTCGTAACGGAAAGCTTGTAATTATGTTGACGACGAAGACAAAAATCAGCTGCATCGGCTGCCTGATCGTCACGCTCATTTTGATGTCCCTTGCGCGAAATGCGTTTGGACAGCAGGGTGGAGACGATCGGCCGATCAACGCGCTGGCGACCAAGCAGCAGATGATTCTCGACCGACTCGCGCGACTTGAGGAACACATGTTCCGATTGCGCGAGAAACTCGCTGAGGTGGAACCGGAAAACGCGGAGAAACTTGGCGAGGCTTTGTCGCGCACCGGCGAGTTGGAAGTGAAGGAGCGGGTCCAGCGACTCGTCGCGGCGCTGGAGGCGTCGCAGAGTCTCAACCAAGCCGCCAGTGAACAGGAATTGTTGGCGGCTGACTTCGAAAAGATCTTGATGGTGTTGCTTGATCAGAATCCCAATGATCAAGCCCGCAAGGAGAAGATGGAACGAATTCGCGAAGCCAAGCGTGAACTCAAGACGTTGATCGAAGAACAGAAAGAACAGCGCAAGAAGGCAGCCGACGCCATCCGAGCCGCCCGGGCGGCCAAGCAGGTGGACGCGGCGATCCAGCGGGCCCAGCAACTTCTCAATGAGCAGGAGGAATTGCAGAAGCAGGCGCAAGAGACCGATGCATCCGACGAAGCGCAGAACAAAGAGAATGCTGAGTCGCAAGAGAAGCTTGGCGAGCAAACAGAGAAGCTGAGCAAAGATGTTGACGACATCAGCAAGTCGCTGAATCCAGAGTCCGACGCCAACGAAACGGACTCAGGGAAAGAATCCGAAAACAAAAAAGCCGCGGAAATGCTCGAGGAAGCGTCAAAGGACCTGAAGAAGGCTTCTGAAAAGATGCAGGCTGCTAGCCAAGAGAAGCAGGAAAACAATTCCAAACGCGAACCCGGCTCAGAAGTAGGTAAACAAGAAAGCGGCAAGCCCTCTGCCGACAAACAAGATCCCAAGGAAGCACAGAAGGAAGCGACTGAAGAATTGAAACGCGCCCTTCATCGACTTGAGGAGGCCAAGAAGGAACTGGAGCAGAAGCGCGATGCCGCCAAGTCAGGCGACGCACAGCGCAACCTCTCCGATCGAGCCAAGAAACTGTCGCAGAAAATGCAATCGCCAAAGGGTGGCGAGCCCAAGGGCAAACCCCAGGAGAACCAGGGCGAAAAACAGGACGGCAAACCAAACGAATCCGGCGATCAGAAGCAAGGGGACCAAGAGTCCAAGCAATCCAAGAAAGATGAATCCCTGCCCGGTGAAGAGAACGTCGATCGCGCGGGCAAGCACATGGAAGATGCCGGCAAGGAACTCGACGAGGAGGATGTTGAGCAAGCCGTCCTTGAAGAGGACAAAGCCCTTGATGAATTGGAGCGTGCCCAGCGCGAGTTGGAAGAAGCGCTCAAACAACTTCGCCAGGAGGAGCAGGAAGACATTCTGATGGGGTTGCAGGCGCGACTCTCCGAGATGCTTGAGATTCAAAAGGGGCTCAACGCCGAGACCTTGAAGTTGGCCGAGCTTGACAAGGCGCTGTTTCGCCGGGCCGAGAAACTCAAGTGCGACGAGCTTGCGAAAAAGCAGGGCGAGTTGGGCAAGTCGGCACAGATGTGCGTGCGGCTGCTGGAAGAAGACGGAACCACGGTCGTGTTCCCGCAGATCATGGAGCAGTTGACGGCTGACATGCAGATGGTGTCCGAACGGTTGGGCAAATCGGAATTGGGACCGATCACCACGGGCACGCAATCCGACATCGAACGCGAACTAAGCCGACTTCTAGAGTCGCTCAAAAAGTTGATCGAAGAGCAAAAGAAAAAGAAACGCCAGGGTGGTGGTGGCGGCGGAGGCGGGGGCGGCAATGCCCCATTGGTTCCGACGTCGGCGGAACTCAAAATGCTCAAGAGTTCGCAGCTTCGAATCAACCGCCAAACGACGACGGCTGACGCTGCCCGCAAGGACGGTTCTGAAACCGAAGCCGACATCAACAGCAATCTGTCCGTCGCCGCAGAACGACAATCGAAGCTCGAAGAAATGTCGCGTAAGATTCAAACGCGGGCGGAGAAGGGGCACCCATGATGACCGCATACCGACAACACCTTTGGCGACAAGCGGCACTGACGATCGCACTCCTCGGGATCGCCTGCGTTGCGCGGGCTGGCGACGGCGTAGAGCTGGACGAGAACGGCAACGGTTTCTTTGATCGGCTTGTGACGCACGTTCAATCGATTGAGTCGGTTGATGAGAAGGCGCAAAAGATCATCGCTGGCGCCGTCTCGGATTATCAAAAGGAGTTAGCCGACCCGGAAGGTGATCCGGGTGACCCCGAGTCGCTGATCATCGAAGTGCTCGTGCTGATGTCACCGGAGTTTCGAGACGCGCTCGACGACTATGACGAAAACGGTGCGACGGAAGAGAACGTTGCCGCGATGAAGAAAATCACCAGGTCGGATGACCCGTACCTGCATCACAACGCGAATCTCTTTCTCGTCCGTCAGTTGGTCGAATTGGAGAAACTGGTCGAAGCCGAAGCGCGCATCACCGAGATTTTCAAAGACATCGAGACGTACAACGACTACGCATTCGGCGAGCCCGACCTGCTTTACATGCTGGGGTACTGCCAGATTCACAACCTCAAGCACGACGAAGCCAAGCGCACCCTGGAGGATTTTCTCGTTCAGTTCCCCGATGCATCGCCGCGGTTTGTCGTGACCGCAAAACAGATGCTCGCGGAATTGGCCCGACGTGTGCCCGAGAGCATCGGCGAAGTTGCGGACCTGATGTCGTTTTCGCACAAGCGGTTGGCCGCTGCCGACACCGGCGAGCAGGTTCAGACCGCCCAACAACGCGTCATCGAGTTGCTCGACACACTGATCGAAGAGACCGAAAAACAGGAGCAGCAACAACAATCGAGTTCCGATCAGCAGCAGTCGCAACCGCAAGACAACCCACAGCAGCAGGACCAGTCCGAATCGGCGCCGCAGGATCCACAATCGCCCAACGGTGGTTCGATGCAGCCTGGTAAGAAAGCCGGCCGGCGGGTCAATCCGGGTGACGCCTGGGGATCGATGCCCCAAGCCGATCGCGATAAGGTTTTGCAAGTCTTGCGTGATCGTTTCCCCGGCCGCTACCGGGCGCTGGTTGAGCAGTACTATGAATCGTTGGCGGAGCAGCCGTGAGAAACGCAATTCATAACATCAAATGTCCGAGGGTGATGCTCGCGGGTGTGATCGCGTGCTTGTTTGCTATGCATGCCCGTGCGTCGCAGGTCACCTTGACCGATGTCGATGGGACCGTTTCGGTTGGCGATTTCGTATCGCTCTCGCTCGATGAAATCGCCTGGCAAATCGACGGCGAAGAACACACGACACCGCTCGCCGATCTTGCCAAGATCACGTTCCACAGACGCCACGAGTCAGCCCGGGTCCCACGTCCCTGCAACGTCTATCCCAAAGCGGGCGGGCAACTCTCCGGGTCGATCCTCGAATCCGTTCCCGATGGCATCACCCTGCGCACAACCCATGCCGATCGGATGAGAATTCTGTTTTCAGACATGCGGGCAATTGCGTTTCAAGAAGAAAGTTGGCCCGTCGAAGTCGCATCACGCTTTGACGACGCGATCGCCAACGCCCAAGCTGGCGAAGACATTTTGCTCGCCCGAAGCGACAAGGCGGCTGACGGTGTCCGGGCGATCCACGGCGCACTGGTCGAATTGAGTCCTACCGGCGGCGAGTTTCGATTCAACGACCGCACCCGCAGCATTCGCCTTGAAAAGATTCACGCACTGGTGTTCGCCGCTTCACTGGAATCGCAGCCCACAGCTTCAACATCGTTGCAATTCAATTCCGGAGATGTCTTTTTTGGGTCATTGGATTCAGTCAAGAACGACCTGGTTTTCTTCACGACCAGCTTCAACCAAGTCATCACGGTGTCGATCGATGATTTGGAATCGATGACCCTCAACAGCGACCGGATCGTCTATCTCGATGCATTGGAGCCGCAAAGTCAATCCTCGTCCAGCGTCCTGTACGATCGTTGGACCATGCGAAAAAATCGCAACGTTTTCAATCAACCGATGCGCATGGATGGGACCACGTTCGATCACGGGATCGGCGTGCACGCCAACAGCGAGATCCAATACAGGTTGGCCGGCGCGTACCAGTCGTTTGCAGCGAAGGTCGGACTAGACGACGCTGTGCGCCCCGGTGGTAGCGTCACGTTCAAAGTCGTCGTCGATGGCAAAACGGTATTCGACAGCAAACCGATCACAGGCACGGACCGGGCGATTCCGATCAACATTCCATTGTTCGGCGCGGAGTGGATGTCTCTAATCGTCGAGCCAGCCGAACACGCCGACATTGGCGATTGGGCGAACTGGGCGGCTGCCCGTTTGATCAAGCCGAAAAAGCAAAGCTGAGAATTCCGCGCATCGCGTTGCAGGAGAATCGCAATCCTACCCACGCTTCGACATCACATCGTCTTCGCGACCCTGCTGGCCGGCGCTTGCAACTGTGCGCAGGTGTTCGCCACAGACACCGACACATCCCAGCCAACCGCCATTGAACTCGCCGAGCGCGCTGAATACGCCCGTATCGCAGTCGTTGAGAAAGTCGCCCCCTCGGTGGTGTGCATCTTCGACGAAGCCGAGCGCGGCGGTGGTAGCGGTGTGATCATCAGTCCCGATGGATACGGTTTGACCAACTTCCATGTCGTCGAAGCGATGATGGAAACGCGTAGCGGTTTCGGCGGAATGTCGGACGGGCAGCTCTATCCACTTCAAGTCCTGGGGATCGATCCGGGCGGTGACGTGGCGATGTTTAAACTTTCTGGTCGCGATCCATTTCCATTCTCGAAACTGGGCGACTCAGACCTCGTGCGCGTCGGTGACACCGCGATCGCCATGGGCAATCCGTTTCTCTTATCCGACGATTACACGCCGACCGTCACCTCGGGCATCGTCAGCGGCATTCATCGCTATCAGTATGGCTCGGGCGACGTGCTGCTCTATTCCGATTGCATTCAAGTCGATACCGCGATCAACCCCGGCAACTCCGGCGGACCGCTCTTCAACCTCGCGGGCGAAGTCATCGGCATCAATGGGCGCATCTCCGTTTCGATGCGGGGTCGCGTCAACGTCGGCATGGGTTACGCCATCACATCCAACCAGATCAAACCATTCATTCCCGGTTTGCGGGCGGGACTGCTCGTCGAACACGGGACAATTCAAGCCACGGTGCGCGATCGCGATGCAGGCGTGGTCTTCGTCGAACTATACGAAGATGGTCCGGCATGGAATGTTGGCGTGCGGCCAGGCGATGAGTTGCTGCGCTTTGCAAATCAGCCGATCGAATCCGCGAACCATTTTGCGAGCGTGCTGGGGACGCTTCCGGGGGGTTGGCCCGTCACGCTGAGCTATCGCGATGCAACCGGCAAGGTGCATCACCGAATCACGCGGACCGAAGGGGTCAAACTCAAGACCCGCAAACCATACGAGCCCGATGGTGAAACTGTCGCCCGCGGCATCGAACGGGTACTCCAAAGATTCCGGCGAACCTTGGGCGAAAAAGCTGACGAAACCACAATGATGTCGTGGCGCGAATCCCAGGTGCCTGATGAATTGGACGCCGCGGCGGTGGAATACGACGTCGTTGTTCCCGGAAACGGAGGCATGTCGTGGACACCAACGAAAAGCGATTCGGGCAATATCGTCGTGCAAAAAACCGAGGGCGAATTGAAAGCAACGATCGACGACGCCCCACTGTCAGCCGCCATGGATCTGACCTATCGCGCTCGAACGTTCGCACAGCGACTCGTCGAAACCGATCCGGAATCGTTGGCGGGGTTGTTTGACCACTGTGGGGCGGATGCACTGCTCGACATCGACTCCAACGGCATCTCGCATTCAAACCTGCTCGAATGTATCACGGCGAGACTCGACGATCACACGACCATCCGACTTGGCTTCGATTCCGCGCATGGAAACATGCGACGAATCACCGCCACCGATGAGCCGACCCGCGAATCGGTCGATATCACGTTGGCGGATGCAACAGGTTGGCCCGTCGATCTCGTTGTCGAATCGATGCACGGAAAAACGTCGATCCGCATCGTCGATGGGGATGACCACGAAGATATCGCCAACAAGAACGCGGCCGATTGGATGACACAGAATGCACTGGACCGTACGAAGACACTCGCGGCCAGTGTATTCGATGACGTTGCCCTTCGCGTGGTCAAACTGACCGGTGCGCGTGTGGGACAAAGCGAAGGATACGGTTGCGGCATTCTGATCTCGACCAATGGACTGGCTCTGACGGTTGATTCCGGATTGCTGAATTCGCCGAATGTGCGAGCGCACCTCTACGACGGTTCGCCGCGACAGGTGGAACTCGTGCATGCCGATCGCAACTTGCAGTTGGCGCTCATCCAATTGAAAGTGGGCGAATTCGCCGCGGTGAGCGAAGGCAAGGACGACAAATACACTTGCTTCGATTTGAGTCAAACGCCCGACTTGACCATTGGACAACCGGTTTTTGCAGGCGGAAATCCATTCAAGGTCGCCGACAAGGGCGAACATATTTCGTTGAGTCGCGGGGTGTATTGCGGCACGACCAAACTGGACGCAACGCGCGGTACGCAGGACTTTCCATATCGCGGTGATGTCCTCGTGATCGACGCGATCACCAGCGCACCCGGATTCGCTGGCGGCGCTTTGGTGGACAGTGCGGGCCAACTGCTCGGCCTCGTCGGCAGAGGCGTCGAGTCACGCTTCACCTACACGCAGCTCAACTACGCGATTCCGAGTTCGGTCCTCAGTGAATTCGTCGCCAACGCGTCAAGTCCCGACTCAAACAAGTCCACCAAATCGGCAACCAAGGGACGCGATGTCTACCACGGCATCAAGTTCTTCGAATTGGGCTACCGATCCAATCCGGTTTACGTCGAACGGGTGCGACGGGGATCACCTGCGGCTAGTGCCGGCATCCGCAAAGACGATTTGGTCATCGGCGCCAATGGCCGCCCCATCGCCAAGCTTAGCGTCCTGGAACGTCTCATCGACGAATGCGAACCGGGCGACGTGCTCGAATTGACCGTGCTGCGGGGCGAGAAGGTCAAGAAAATCCGCATCGAACTGGAGGAAGCGAAATGATCGAGCGGACTCTACGACGCGTCATCGGCGCAACCTGCGCATGCTTGCTGCTGTGCTCGTTTGGATTGGTTGCCCGCGCGTCGGAATCCAACGCCAACCTTGCATCTGGCGCTGAAGCCATCGTGGACAAGGCGATCAGCAAAGCCAGTCCGTTTATCGTGCGCATCGAGACGGTCGGTGGCGTTCAACCGCTGGATCAACTGCTTGCGTCCGACGATGACAGAAATCCGAACCAATTCCGCGACAACCCGGGCTCCAACTTCATGGTCGCCGATGGTCCGACGACGGGCATCATCTACTCTGCCGATGGATTGATCCTCACCAGCAGTTTTAACTTTGTACGCAATCCATCCATCGTCACGGTTGCGCTTGCGGATGGTCGGCAGATGACGGCTGACATTGTTGCCCGCGATCGCGTCCGCAAGTTGACGCTGCTAAAAATCGACGCGACGGATCTGCCCACGCCCGAATGGGTGCCCAACGAGCAGATTCGACCCGGCCAAACTGCCATCGCGATGGGCATGGGATTCGGCGGTTCGAAACCGATGGCCAGCGTCGGCATCGTCAGCGCCGTCAACCGCATGATGGGCAACGCCATTCAAACCGACGCAAAACTTTCGCCGGCCAACTACGGCGGACCGCTGCTGGATTCGTTTGGGTATGTTCTGGGAATCTGCGTGCCGATGGCGCAGCGGCCCGGCGAGCTTGCGGGTATTGAGTTCTACGATGCGGGCGTGGGCTTCGCGGTGCCGGGCAAGCGTATTCACGAAATCGTCGCCGATTTGAAGGAAGGGAAATCCTTTCACCGGGGTTGGATGGGGATGACAGTTGATCCGAAGGTGGAAAAAGGCGTTGCAATCAAATCGTCGGCCGACCCGTCGCCGATTCGCGATGCCGGCGCGCTTCCAGGTGACTGGATCGTGCGAATCAACGATCAGCCGATCAAGCATTTCGGGCAACTGGTCAAGGCGCTTTACATGGTGCCAGCCGGCGAGCGTGTGAACGTGCGACTGCTGCGCGGGGCCGAGCATATTGACGTTGAGCTGACGCTCGCAAAAAGTGAAGAACTGGGCCCGCTCCCGAAAGAAGAGGAGCCCTTCGATCCAACCAAACCGGTGACCGAAGAAGAAACCGAGGAACCGTAGGACTGGATTCACCGTTCAATTCTGATCATCAAGAGAAACTCACATCCATTCGCGATGTGATGAGAATCGATCCCGCCAAGTCCGCCCACAAGTGATTTGCAAGCGTCGCGGTTGGCGGCTATACATGCCCCCAACCGTTAAAGAAAGCGAAGGCGATATGCTTGCAGAACTCAATCGAATCAAGAACGCGGACTTTTCCGAAGGGCAAAAGAAACCGCGCGGGTGGAAGTGGACATCGGCTGGCGATGACGTCGACTGGCGTCCCATGCCCAAGTCAAATAATGGCCACCTCAGCGGGATGGAGTTGGCGTGCAGCGACACGCGCTCCGGCGGATTCTGGTCGCAGAAGTTTCGCTGCAAGAAGGACCAGTACTATCGCGTCGAGGTCGTCGTGTCCTGCGATTGCGCGGGCGACGATGGTTATGGCGGATTGGTCGTGCAGATGGTGCCTTTCGATCGCGACGCCAAGCCGCTCAGCCCGTTCGCGTTTGAACCGCTTCGGCAAGCCCATGAGTTCACGCTGCGCGGATTCTTCAAATCCGACCCGAACATGGCGTCGGTCGAAATGCAGATTGGTTTGCGGCATGCTGAAGGAATCGCCCGTATCCATGACGTGCGTGTGATCCCGATCATCGAACCGGAAAGTCGTTCGCACCCGGCTGCGATTCCGCCGCTTCCGTACACCCACCAACCGCCCAAAGCCGCACGATCGGTGTCGGTCATCACCAAACAAACCGATCGGACAATCGTCGAACTACTGTCCAAGCGAATGGGCAAGAATCGCGTCAGCGCGCACAGCCCCACCAAGCTGCAGCCGAACGCCCTGCAGGCCGACGCCGTGTTGATTCTCGACGAAAAGCCGCTGGCGAAAGCGGCGAGCGTCAAAGCCCTCGACGCATTGGCAGCCAATCGAATCGTCATCGTCTCGACGCGCTACATGGAAGCGATTTCCGACGGTCATCTGCTGACGAAACTCATCAAGCAGATCGATGATCCGTTTCACGCACGCGTCTTTCATTCGAACTATGCGACGGCAGCCTTTGCCCTTTACGATCAAATCCCCTGCGCCGGACGAAGCGACCATTCGTCTCAGTTGTATCAACGACAATTCCGCCAGAACAAGGTCTTCAAGGAATTCTGCAAGAAGCACGGGCTGGTGGTCATGCTCGATTCGGTCACAGATTCCGAATCCAGTTCCGAAAAACCCATCGCACTCTTCAAACGCACCGAGAACGGCGCCCTTATTGTGATGGACATCGATCCGATCGAAGCAGTGGATAGTTCGCTGCGCGATGCGGTCCCGATGATGAACCTGGTTCTCTCGGCGCTGGGCGTCACGCAGCAATCGATCGGACAGTTCATCGCGGTCAGTCGCTCGCAGGAGGAGTATCACAGCCACTTGTGCGACATGGTCGAACGGTTCCCCGCGTTATCTTGGCCGGAAGAACGCCGACCGGCAGACCCCGAGCAACCGGCGATCATCACTGTCGGGCGTGATCGCGAAACCGTCGGACTTCCGATTGTTGAACGTCCGGCGATCATCGTTCGATCGATTCTCAACGGTTGTGATTTGGATGCGGCGTACGGCGTGATGCTTTGGATTAAGTCGATGCTCCGCCCCGCGCCCTATGTTTCACCCTATGCCAGCACACTCAATCGGCACTTTCGCATCGCCTGGCTACCCCATGGTGCGCCCCTCGGACGCTGGGGAGGATGGACTGTCGACGATGAAGTCGAACGTCACGATGTTGATGCGGAGTTTGACAAGGGAGCGCTGGCGGCTTGGATCGATGTGACGACAGCACCCGCGCACGAAATTCGCGTCGCCGTATTCAACAACAAAGAAATCGCGAAGCGACTGGCGCCCTTGCCCGCCATAATGGAACAGCTGCAAGCTGGCCGGCATTTCTACCGATCGCCTGAAGCGGGGGCTGATCTTGGCAGAATCGAGGACATCGATTGGCGGGTGGATAACTTGAAAACCTATGTGGTCAACGACGACCACGACTTCACCGACCCAATTCATCGATCGGCGAAGTCAGCCGGCGCGGCGCTCATCCGCGTTGAAATTCCCGCAAGCCATTCCGCGCCACTTGGTGATTCGATTTGGAAGACCGACTGGATGGCGCTTTTGATGGAGCAGATTTTTGGTTTGATGATGGGCATGCTCGTCGTCAATCGCGATGCGACGCCGATGACGTTTGATTGGCCAAAAGAACTCAATCATCTGCGCAAGGATGCCGTCATGCGGAAGATCAACGAACCTGACGTCGACCTTCCACTGCCGAAATCAACCGGCAGCAAGATCAAGATTCCGTCGGCGTGCGCGATTGTCGCAGCCGGTTAGTGCACCAGATGTAGCGGAGATAAAGCGCCGTCATTCCCGCGCAAGCGGGAATCCAGGGGAAAACCAAAATCAAATTTGGTGAGTACCGGTGCTTGTTCTGAGAAGAGTAGACGAGCAAGACGCTACGCTTGGGTTTTGATCGCAATCGATACGCGCACGTGGGAATCCACGCCCATTGCTTTTGTCAGCGCCCGTTCTGGACTCCCGCTTTCGCGGGAGTGACGGTAGCGCACATTCGAGTCTTTTCTATGAGTGCACTAACGCGCTTTTGCTTTGGCCTTCTTGGTTGCTTTATTCGGCGTGGTCTTCTTGGCGCGTTTCTTGGGCGCGGAGACCTTCGGTTCCTTCCCAACCGGGCGGCGATTCTTGGGCACGGCGATTTCTTCCTTACCGCTTAAAAACTGACCGGTGATCGACCGTGGATCTTTGATCACATCGGCGACGGAGCCACAAGCCACCACCTCGCCGCCGCGAACGCCGGGCCCCGGTCCGAAATCGACGAGCACGTCGGCGGCTCGCATCGTCTCCTCGTCATGCTCGACAACGATCACCGTATTGCCCGCATCGCGAAGTCGCTCCAACGAAGCCAGCAAACGCGTGTTGTCCTTCGCGTGAAGTCCGATGCTCGGTTCGTCGAGGATGTACAGCACCCCCACCAACCCGGCGCCAATCTGCGAGGCCAGCCGAATACGCTGCGACTCACCGCCGGATAGCGTGGGGGCTGTCCGGTCCAGCGTCAGATAGTGCAAACCAACATCCACCAGAAATCCGAGACGTTGGTTGATTTCCTTCAACACATCTTCGGCGATGAACTGCTCCAATTCGGAGAGCTTCAGCTTCGCGAAGAATTCAGCGGCTTCGCCGATGGTCATCGTGGAAACTTGTGGAAGCGTCTGCCCGCCGATCAGTACGGAGCGTGCCTGCGGGTTCAACCGCGCCCCTTCGCAGCGATCGCATGCTTTGCGGCGCATGTACTTTTCGTAATACGCCCTCACAAACGCGGACTTGGCTTTTCGATATTTGCCGCGCAGGTCGGCAATGACACCTTCAAACTCGCCGCCATGTTTCCAGACGCGCCCCCGCGTGCGCCAGGTGAAGGTCACGTGCAGATCACCGGTACCGAACAGTAGCGCGTCGCGGGCTTTCTGCGGCAAATCCTTCCACGGCTTGTCCAGATCAAAACCAACAGCCTCAGCCACGCCGCGGTAGATGTGTCGCCGCCAGCGCCCTATCCGCGTCCGCATCGGTTCAACCGCAAGTTTTAGGAACGATTTTTTCGGATTGGGAACGAGCAAATCCGGATCAAAATCGAAACGCTCGCCCAGTCCGTCGCAGGCCGTACACATCCCCGACGGCGAATTGAAGCTGAACATCTGCGGCGTTGGGGGTTCAAAGCTGCGGTCGCATTTTGTGCAGGCGTATTTCGAAGAAAGCACAAGGTCCTTCGGCGCGGCGTTTTTCGATTCGCCGGACGCCGTCTCGGTTTGCACGACGATTGCCCCATCGCCCAGCCCCAATCCCTGTTCGACCGCGTCATGAAGTCGCGTCCGTCCCGTCGCGGACAACTTGATTCGGTCGACGACGATTTCGATGGAATGGCGGATGTTGCGATCCAGCATCGGATCGTCAGCGAGGCGTACGATCTTTCCATCCACACGCGCCCGGGCGTAGCCGCGCTTGAGCATGTCCGAAAACAGATCGCGGAACTCGCCTTTCTGGCCGCGGACAACCGGCGCGAGGATGACGACGTTTTGACCGCTGCCGATGCTTTGAATGCGGGCGACGATCTGCTCGCGCGTCTGAGCCGTGATCGGTTTGCCGCATGTCGGGCAGTGCTGACGTCCCAACCGGGCAAAGAGCACGCGGAGGAAATCGTGAATCTGCGTGACGGTGCCAACGGTACTGCGCGGATTCCAACCGCTCGACTGCTGCTGGATGGAAATCGTCGGACTCAACCCGCTGATCAGATCGACGTCGGGCTTGGGAAGTTGGCCGAGAAACTGCCGGGCATACGCGCTGAGCGACTCGATGTAGCGACGCTGACCCTCGGCAAAGAGCGTATCAAACGCGAGGCTACTCTTGCCGCTGCCCGAAACGCCCGTGAAGCACACCAGCTTGTTTTGCGGAAGTTCCAGTGACACGCCGCGCAGATTGTGCTCGCGGGCGCCTTTGACGATGATGGATCTTATATCCATGAATTGACCGAACTAGAGTCGCCGAACAATCGCCCCGCAACGCATCAGCCAGGCAACGTTGCGGTTGGGCTGGACCGACCTACGGCTTGATGGCATCCGAAAGTGGTCGGCCGTTGATCTGTTTCTGCTTCCAATCGCGAATTGACGTGTCGAAGCTGACCCACCAGATACGCCAGTATCCCTTCTCCTTGATCAGATCGAATCGGGCGACCACATTGCCCTGGGGACGCTGCTCGGGATCGGGGTGATCGAGGTTCATCAGCACAGCCGCGACTGAACCGTCCTCGCCCCCCTTCTCACCCGCCAGCATTCGAGCGGTCAGCGATTCATGGTCTTCGCGGAACGTGTCGCGGTAATGCCCAAGAACCGGCGCAAACCGCCGAGCCGCAATGAAGAAGCTATCGAGTATTTGCTGTTCCGTCTGGGCGTGGCGCGAAACTTCTTTCTTGATCCTCTCGGTCGCGAGCGTCCCAAGTTGGGTGTCGAAGGCCTGCTCACGCTTGGCGATATCGTTTCCGGCATCGTAGTCATCGAGCACGGCTTTGACGAAAACAAATACGACGTCGCTGGGCGATGCAGCCTGATCAAGCACGCGACCATACGCCTCAACCGTCTGCACGTCGCGGGCGCGGACCTCATGATCGGCGAGCCGGGCGTTTTCCTTGCAACCCGCAAGCGTGCCAAACGAGGTGGCCAACAAGACCGCGAAGAACCAGTTTCGAATTTGAAGTATGCTCATTGGAGTCGTCTCTATGGTGAAAATGGAGTGTATCCTTAATTGTGCTGATTGCAAAGGCACAACCGTTGTCCCCCGTCTGCGATGCAGCTAGACTCTTGGCAGGGAATAGATCGGGAAAGCGATGGCAGAATTCAACGAAAACATCTGGGCCCCCTGGCGGATGGAGTACATCCGAACGCTCGGCGACGAGGGGGATGGCGGGTCGGGTTGCTTTTTCTGTGACTACTTTGAAAACCCGGATGGCGACCGGGGGCACCATGTCTTGTGGCGCACCGAGAGCGCCTTCGTGATGCTCAACCGCTTCCCCTACACCAACGGTCACCTGCTCATCGCACCCAAGCGCCATAGCGGTGACCCGTCGGACTTTCCCACGCAAGAACAAAACGAACTGACAAAACTGACCTACGACGCTGCCAAGGTTGTCCGCGCAACGTTCAATGCCGATGGGTTCAACATCGGATGCAACCTCGGGCGATGCGCAGGTGCGGGCG
>JAUIEW010000287.1 GCA_030429365.1 Phycisphaerae bacterium | reverse complement strand
TCACCGGTATTCAGGTCGATCACCGCCGCCCCACAAACCGCCCGGGATTGTGGCAATTTTCCCAGGCACTTCGAGAGCTCTGACTGGATGCCTCCAGCCCAGGCTGCCGCCTGAAACAGGAGCCCAATCGCCAGGGCCAGCGGGATGTTTCGAACCAGGAATCGGTGAGTTTGAGGCATGATCAGGTGACCCATCAGAACATCGACACAAAGCGGCTAGTGAGACCATTGTACGGGCGATAATAGGTGGATCAGGTCCCGATTCAAGAGGAAGGTTTTTGGATTTGCAGGTGGGGTTGACGCGGCGAAATCGAAAGATATATTCCTCATTGCGCATTGGCGACAGACGCACCCATCCGATGCGGCTTAGGGGATGTAGCTCAATTGGTTAGAGCATCGGACTGTCGATCCGAAGGTTGCGAGTTCGAGTCTCGTCATCCTCGTTTTTCTCCCACCCAAAGCAATTCCCACCGCAACCCTGAGTGGTTTCGGTGCGCCCGCTTGAACGCCCGGGCAGTTCATGAATCAACTGCCGTCGGCAAATCTTAAGGACACGGTTGTCCATACCGCTGCTGCAACAGCCAAAAATCCTGAAGATCGACGTCGTCATCGTGATCCAGGTCGCGCCCGACGCAACCACCAATGGGTCTGATTGACGAACCAGCCACGCATTCGATGTAATCTTGCGGATTCACACCACAGCCTATGAAGGCCGAAAGGCAGGCCGCGTCGGCTGCGTCAACCGTTCCGCTGCCATCTAAGTCAACAGGATTCAGCAAGTATGCATCGAGATCATCAGCATCGACAATGCCGTTCTGATCAATGTCGAACAGTCGATGGAACGATGCCAGAGATTGGATCTCAGTCGGGGACAGCGCCCGATCAAAAATCATGACGTCATCGATCAAGCCATCAAACGGCCGATTGCGCGCCGGCTGATTGCCAATCGCCGCAGGCACGACCGGATCCGTTGCGACGCTCCCCGTCTTGCCCACCGAACCGACCAGTACGCCATCCTGCCAAATCTGCATCTGAGTTCCGTCGTAGGTTCCGGCAACATGCGTCCAAACGCCCGGTATCAAAACCCCGCTACTCGCAATCAATGTGGTCGTTGCCCCGCCAACCGTCTGCAATCGAAAACGGAGCACATGGTCGCTTCCGGATGCGATCGAACTGAGCATCCAGATGTGTTCGTTGTCAGATACGCCACTTGCTTTGCTAATGATGCGGCCGTCCATCTGGTCAAAATCATCGAACCGAACCCAAGCGCTGATGGTCAATGCGTCGCTGTCAATGTCGAAGAATCCGAGATCAACCACATCGTCGACGCCATTAAACGAAGCGGCCGTCTTCGCATCACTGGTGCGCCCTGAATCCCAACCCGCACCATCGAACACGCCGTGGTGGCTTCCGCTGGCTGTATCCAATGCAAGCGTTCCTGCTCCAGAATTGAACCTCCACGCCGCGACCAGTCCATCGGTCAATTCGTCCATGCATGGAACCACGAACACATCGACTGTATCGCTGTCCACGCTGACTTCGTCTTCGATTGTGTACTCAAACGTATACCAGCCAGTCTCCATCGGCGTGAAGTACGCGACCGTTTCGTCGCTGTTTAGAAGCGAAACCGGCGTACCGCCAATCTGTTGCCATCCATCAATCAGAAGCAACTCGTCGGTGTCAGGATCGCTTGACGCTGACCCGCTGATATAAGCCTGCTCGTCAACGACAACAGTTCGATCGATGCCCGCATTGGCAACCGGTGGCTGATTACAACTTGCGTCCGGGCAGATAAAATAGAACGCTTCTGTAATGACGCTGGGAGCCAACTCTTCCGCAAACGCCCGGGCTCTTACGGTGGTTGATTCAGTCAGTGTGAGCGGTGCGTTGTAGAGCGCGCTGGATTCCGTTGGCACCGATCCATCGAGCGTATAGCGAATGTCGGCACCAAGCGTTGTCGTCGCCATCGAAACCGTCACTGTTTGCACGTAGCTGCCCGCAGCAGGCGCAAGGAGAGGGGCGACTACCGATTGGGCCCCGGTGTACTTGATGCGATGAATGCGACCGTTGAACGTTTGATACGTCGTGTACATGTAATACATGTGACCATCGGGACCGAATCGGAGATTGACGGGCTTGATGATGTCGTCGGCGAACCGCTCTGTGTTCAGAACGGTTTCTGATTCTAAAGTGTTGATCACACCGGTGGGACTCGCATTGCTTCCCCAATGACACACGAACAACCGCCCGTTGTACTCCGGTGGAAGCGTTCCTGTGCTGCCGTCGTACCAGTCGCCACCCGTAATCAAAGTGTCAGCACTGCTACCGGTAATGGTCGTGTTGGTCCAGGCGTTGCGTTCCACGCCAATTCCGCCGTAACCCTGGTGACCAAAGTTTGCACCCGCTTCGACCAGCAAGATATTCGTCTTGTTTGGGCCGTTCGCCTCGTTGACGTACAGCGATCCGGACTGCGCATTGAATGTCATGGAGTATGGATTGCGGAGTCCCAGGCAGTAGGCACCGCGAAGCGCACCACTTGCTTGCGCGTAGAAAGGGTTGTCCGTCGGAATGGTCCCATCGGTGTTGATTCGATAGAGCTTGCCTGTAAAGGTCGAAAGTGACTGCACGTTGTCGCCGCCATTCCAACCATCCCCCGTCGCTATGTACAGATTTCCGTCCGCCCCAAACTCAATCGCCCCACCATTGTGACTCCCGCTGGACGACGTGGAGTTGAATGGAAGTTCGATCAGAAGAGTTTCGCCCGGCACGGCTTGATTGGGCTCCGACGGATTTTGCTCGATACGCACGACGCGATTGTGCCTGGGGTTGTGCTTCATGTAGAACACGTAGACGAGACCGTTGCTGTTGAAATCGGGGTCAAACGCAAAGTCGCGCAATCCGGAGGATCGATGAGCAAGCGGATCACCGTTCCCATCGACGGGAATGTCAAAGGTTGCGTACGGCTGGGGATCGACGATCCACTGATCATTGCCCGAATCGTAGTTCGCTGTGCGCAACGCACCTTTGACACGCTCAGAGAAGAACAATCTGCCGTCTGGTGCGAACTTGAATCCGCTCGGCGAATCGATGTTTCCGATCATCTGGTCATCAACAAATCCCTCGGGCAGGGCAGCGCGCGCCGCAACCGTAGCGAAGATGGACACGAATACAAAAGCCAAAAAATGAACACCCCGAATCTTGTTTGGCTTGAGACTCTTGGCGGAAATGTGATTGGATTCGTCGATCAGCATCATGGCAGTTTCCCCTCTCAAACGACTGGTAGACCATCTGCACGTTGATGCTATGGGTTCGCTCAGGGTGTTCAACGAAACTTTGCGTTAAATCAATTCATGACCGCGCCAGGTTGAATCGTCGCTTGAAAAGCTGTTTTGGCATGGACTGGGTGAAAGACCTTAGTCAATCGTCGAGCCGGCTCCTCGGCTCGCCGCCCAATGTTCGAATGGTCGCTTCGAGAATACGGCGAGCGGGTGGCATGTCACAATTAAACTCAGCGTCGATGAGCGTTGGCAAGTCTGATTCGATCGCGATTTTGGACACGGCGCTGGCCGCCCGAACCTGCACCTGTTCGTGATCGTCGTGATCGATCAACTTGAGCAGTTTCCTCAGCAGTGCGGTGTGTTTGGGATCGTCAGGATTGGTGCAGACTTCGGCGGCCATACATGCACGAATCCGCACGTTGCGCTCGTCGTCATCCAGCAACGTCATGAGCAGCGCCGCATCTGCTTTCGGTTCGCGGCGTTCGGCCAACCCATAGACCGCCCAGGCACGGACCGTGGCATCCGGATCGCGGGCCAGTTCAATCACCCGATCGCCGAATTTCGGTTGTTTGCCGAATGCAATGGCGAAACCGGAAATCGCACGAATGTTGGATTCTTCTGACCGCGTCAATTTCAAGAGTGCATCCCCGTTGGACTCTGCGATTTCGCGGTAAGTCGACCGAATGGGTTCGAGCTTTTCGACCTCATTGCGATGGGCCACCCCCTGCCATCGTCGCACCAGCGCGACGAGCATCTCCACAAGTTGCCCTTCGCTCAATTCGTTGATCGTGCGATCTTCCAACTCCGCCCGGTCGAGAATGTCCTTGGCGACGGGTAGCCACAAGCTGTCGGGGTGCTCATTGATAAACGTCTTCAGTTTGTCTTTGGAGTCGTCCGATCCGAATTGCAGGGCGTCGCGGGCCATGTCTGAAAGCGGCTGAATCTGCCCTACCGATTCGGAAAGATCGTCACCTCGCAGGCGGCGGCGTTCGGCGACCTTCAGGTTGACTTCGAATTCGAGTTCGCGGCGCTCGCCCGGTGGCCCATACTCGAGCACCACCCGCGAATCGACCGACTCCAGGCTCCGCTTCGACACCCGCCATCGCCATTCACCGCGTGCCGATGTGATGTTGGCTACCCCGTCAAACGGACCAGCCAACTTGCCTTCAAACGCAAACGTACCAACGGCCAACCGCTCGGCGCGTGTTCCGATCGCTTCACTGTATCGATGGGTCCAGCCGCCTTCCAACTCCGGGCGAATGGAGGGTGTTTTCCATTCAGCATTGGGTTCGACAATGTCATCGGGCCAATGGGCGAAATCCAGCGCCAGAAGCATGGCCGCCCGTTGCACGCGCGAACCGCCCACCGCCACCGCATCGGCGTTCTCCGCGTTGATCTCGGCGACGTGAAGTTGCACCGATCGTGGCGGCAAACCAACCATCTTGGGATGCGGCACGTCGGCGACGGGTTGTCCACCACGGGTAAACGACGTGATCACCGGATCATCCAACTGCATCATCCAAACGCGCGAAGCTTCCTTCGGGCGGGCTTCGGATGTCGGCAACACCAGCAGGCGCAGCCTTCCCGCCTGTTCAAACACGACCTCCTCGTCGTGGCGGCGCTGCGGTGTGTGCCGCTTCCCGCGCACGAGAATGTCGTACTGTGTGTACGCCCCCTTCGTCAGGTCATTGCGTAAGCGCACGTGGCCGCCATGGGCATGTGCAGTGTCGAGTGATGAAAATGTTCGCCCAGAAGGAGGGAGCAGCGAAACGACTACGATCGCCAGTACCTTTGCGAAAAGGCTATTTCTAAGCTGATTCCGCATCATCTTCTTCTAACGGAGGCGGAATGAATGGGACGGCTTTCGGCGAACGCACGGGAGACTTGAAAATATAAATCATGTACGCGACGCCAAAGAGGAACATGCCCACGCTGACCGCCTGCGAAATCGTCAAGCCAGCCGAGTCGTGCGGGTTGTCGACGCGCACGTATTCGAGAATGATCCGCGTGATCGGATAGATCAAAATCATGGTCCCGAAGACGACGCCGTGCCGCTTGCGATGGTTGGCGATCTCCAACAATAGCCAGCTTAAGAGAAACGCGTTGATCACTGCGTAGATTTGCGCTGGGTGGACCAGTTCCGATCGATGGTGATGGGCGAGATTCTCCAACTCTGAAACCGTGGTTGGCCGGCTTGGATCTTCACGGGATGGAAACTGTCTCGAATAATTCAGGGCGCCAACCAGTTGGGCCTTGCGCTTGTGTTCTTCGATCATCTCCTTGCGCTGCTTCTCAAGCTCGTTGATCTTCTTGGCATCCAGTCCGCGCGCCTTGGCTTCCTTGATGTCAGCGTCCAGATGACGAATCTCAGCGGCCAAGCCTTCGCGCTCTTCTGGAGCCATGTCGATCAACGTTCGCGGCAAGAGGTATG
>JAUIEW010000016.1 GCA_030429365.1 Phycisphaerae bacterium | reverse complement strand
TTATCGATTGTGCCTTCGCACGAATTTCTAGTTGTGGATGCCCGCAAATTCAGTCCCCGGGACTATGCAAAGTTCTGCGGGACGCGGGATTGCGCCACGTTGCCGGATGATGTTTGTCGTTATATCGCTGATTCACTTGAGTGGATTCCGACAATCAATCCGACTGTCAGTGACCATCCCCCGCAATTCGGTTTGAACTTCTATGGTCCGACCGTAATTCTTCCCGAGCATGCGCTACATGCGGCGGCTATCTTCAAGGGGTGGGCCGACCTGTTTCGTCAAGCTCCTGCAAGTTTTGAACTAACGGTCAACTGGGAGCATCAGGCGAAAAGCAAGGAACCGCGTCCGAGCCGCATTGAGGTGGATCGTGATCCTACGGTTCGCGCGTTGTCGGACATTGCGGCGATGGCCACGCAGGTCAGCAAGGGCGATCATTTTCTCCTGCATTTCGGGCTCTAGGAACGTCACCGAACAGCTATGCCCAATGAACGTTTGATTCTGATCCTTGAGGATGCTCAATCTCGCCGCGAGCGGATGACTGCGGTGCTCGGTGAATTCGATTCGTCGATTCGCGTGTTCGTTTTTCCGACTGCGGCTGAGTTCATGCGCGAATACGAAGCGCTCCATCAGCGCGCGTGCCTCATTTCCCTGGATCATGATTTGGAATCTCCATGTGATGACGTTGATCCGGGCGATGGAACCATGGTTGCGCAGTTTCTTGCCGAGCGCGAACCGGCGTGTCCGGCTATCGTGCACTCTTCAAACGTCGAGCGAGCCGACCTGATGATCTATCTGTTGCAAAATGCTGGCTGGCGTGTCGAACGCGTCGGGCCGATCGGTGACGATTGGATCGAAACATCCTGGCGAATTGAGTTGAAGAAGTTAATCGCCCACCGCGCATAAAAAGAAGGGGAGTGGCGGCATCTCCCCCAAGAGCGCCACCCCCCATCTGCAAACCGACATTGTCGATTTGCGATTGCGGATGCTTTCACATCCGCAACCATCTTCAGTCCGCAACGACGCGCTCCCCAGAACGCCACCACGGAAATAAATGGTTATTGTCGGCTGGTCGGGGCCACCTTTCAGGGCCGGGCTGGTTTGCCGAAATTTTTTCGGCTCACCCAACCACTCCGCACCACCGTTGGTCATAAGTGGCAAGGGGCGTGCCATTCGGAAAACGCATGTTGGGAATTGTCTTAAAGGCTTTGTTTTTAGAGGTTTATGGCTGACGTGGAATCTTGGTGGGGAGTTCGGGTTGGGGACGATTTTCAAGAAACGAAACGTTTTTGCCCGGAATTGGGAACTATTACCCAGTGGTTTTGCGCGCTTTTGATTTGGTGGCGGATATGGGGCGCTGCAAACGCACGGTCCGTACAGCGGACCCTACATTTTTCAGGACACAGCGCCGGCCGCTACCAGGTCGCCTTTTCCATCGTGGCGGGTTACGGGTGGCCAGTCTTTGTTCTTGTCGTACCAGTCGTTCATCACGTCGAGGAAATCGTCGGGTGTTTTGACGGCGATGAATGCGTCGCGGACATCTTTCTTGCACGGGTGCAGTTCGCTGTACTTGATGCCGAACTTGCGCATGAGTCTGCCGGCTAACCCGTCGCCGTGGTGGGCTCTGGATTCGGCGAAGTGGGCTTCGATGCATTCGCGCTGCTCGGTGATGCCTGGCGGATCGGGCAGCGGTTGATTGGTTGCGAGGGCGGTGCACTCGCCGAAGATCCACGGGTTGCCGATCGCGCCGCGCGCGACGGTCACACCATCGACGCCGGTTTCATTCATCATGTCGATGCACGATTGCGCGGTGAAAAGGTCGCCGCTTCCAAAGACCAGGCCATCGCCGACGTGTCGTTTGACTTTGGTCAAAAACTCCCATCGACTCGGTCCTATGTAGCGCTGTTCAACGGTTCGGCCATGGACGGTCACGCCGGAGACACCAGCTTCAAATGCGCCGTCGAGGATGGCGAAGAAGTTGCGTTCGCTTTCGGGCGTGTCGTCGAGTCCGCGGCGCATCTTGACGGTGACGGGGACGTCGGTGGCGACCGCATCGACAACGCGGCGCACGATGTCGAGCGCTTGTTCGGGTTGCGATAGAAGGAATCCACCGCGACAACGACCGAGCACTTTGCGCACGGGGCATCCGAAGTTGATGTCGATGACGTTGTATCCCGCGTCGGCAAGGAGGCGGGCGGCTGGCGCGAATTGATCGGGGTCGGAACCCATGAGTTGCCCGCCGACGGGTTGATCCTGCGGTTCGATCTGGGCGAGGATGCGTTTTTGGCCCTTGCCTTTTTGGAGGACCATTTTGTCGAGGACGACTTCGTTGAGCGTGTAGGAAGCGCCATAGCGCCGGGCGATGCGGCGCATGGGCAGGTCGCTGTACCCGCTCAGGGCGGCTTGGGTGAACGGGTGCTCGATCTGGATGTTACCGATCTTGATGGGTGACATTGTTTTCCGATTCGTCAGCGATGGCGATTCATGGCGGCTAGGGTTTCCTGGCTTTGGTGGGATTATAGCAGATTGATTTGAATGGTTTATTCGGGTTCGGATTGGCGGATCCAAAGCGTCGGGAAGCGGTCGGGTTCGGGCAGGTGGTAGTTATCGCGGACCCAGTTTTCGAGCGTTTCGACGCTGGCGAGGTTGGGCTGATCGTTCGCGTGGAAGCGTTTGAAGTCGAACAGGATGACTTTCGGGCGGGCGGTGATGAGGCTGCGGGTGGTTTCGTCCATCAGCGGTTGGCCCAGCTGTTGGAGTTGTACGATCTTTTCGGTTCCCAGATAGCGGATGGCCTGTCTTCGGTTGGCCCGCCAGTAGAGTTCGGGGGCGTAACCGTCGGCGAAGATGGCGTCTTCGGGTTGGGTGTGGCGCTTGATGGCCTCCACGAGTTCGATGAATTGGGGGTCGGGTCCGCGCTCCTTCCAATGGTATTGGCGGAGGGCGAAATCGAGTTGCATTTGCAGCGGCGTCCAGAGCATGAAGGCGAACCACAAAACGCCGATGACGACATGATGGGCCGGCATGCGATTTTGCAGACGCGGGCTCGAGTTGATGAGCAGGAAAACGCTGTGCGTCGCGAGCATGACCAACGGCGGAAGGGCGACGGCGAGATACATCGGACGATTGTGCGGACCGACGGCAGACAGATAGATGGCCAATACCATCCAGATCCAAAAGAGCAACAAAACGGGCGGCTGGGCGTTCGATTCGGGTTGGCTTCCGCCGGTTGAAACCGAAGTGCGGCGAAAGATGGCAAAGACAGGTCCAGCGAGGGTGGCGACGGCTAATATCAAAGGCAACTCCAGCCCGCGCAGGTTCGGGAGTATCCAATGAAGCGATGGCGTCACTGATGTGGCGATACCCGGTGCGAAAAAGTTTCGATTGAACCCGACGATTCCGTCCCATGCCCATTGGCTGTCGCTGGTGAGGACAAGGATGATGACGAGCAGTGCGACGGATGCGGCATATCCGATGACAAAGCGTGACACTTTTTTCCAGCGGCTTGCGTGGGTTGGTTCGCTTCCCGATCGCGCGATCAACAGGTGAATGAAGATGGCGGCTGGCGCTGCGAACGCGGTCTGTTTGAACCACAATCCCAATCCGCCGCACAAACCGGCCCAGAAGAGCATGCGGGCAGAATTGGCCGGTTGGGCGATGGTTTTCAGATAGAGGCCCATGCACCCCAATTCGGTGAGGATCAGGAAGGTGGCTGGTCTGTTGCATCCGACGTGGAACGTCCAGAGGTTGAAGTACATGACGGCGAAAACCGTGCCGATCGCAGCGGCTGACGGTCCATAGGCCCGGCGGGCGACGCGGAAAAGCAGAGCGGCTGACCCGATTGATGCCAACCCACACAACACCCAGACGCCCGCAGGTGATCCGCCGGACAGGCCCAGCCCGAGTGCGTTGATCCAGAAGATCGCGGGCGGTTTGATGTCCCACAGGTCGCCGTAAAGCATGGCTCCGCCGAGGAGTTCGCGCCCATAGTGGAGAAAGAACCAACCATCGATGTCGTCGGTGCGGATGTGGGCGATGAATTGCGACAGGGCGATGATCGGGAGGCAGAGGATCAGCGCGGCGACTCCCGGCAGGTTGGGGCGCCGTTGGGGTGACGGATCGTTGACGGGGGCTGGCAGAATCATCGGCAATCCACGCGCGGGTGAACTTTTTGAAGTGCCAATCTTTTCAAAACATTTGAAAGCCGTTGGTTCGCGGTGAACGAGTGCTTAGCATAGCAGATACCGACCCGGTGCGAATCAGAATCATATCCGGAGCGAATCACCCCCGCGCGACCCGTTGTTGCGGCGCGATGGGGGCTTGCTTGTGTCGGGGTGGCTTCCAACGACTTCTGTTCCCACAGGTAGACATTGATGAACCCAGCCGTCCTCCATCTTCCTGACCTCTATCGGCCCATCGAAGCCGACCTTGCGCGGGTTGTGGCGATCATGGATCAGGAATTGCAAAGCGAGTTGCCGTTTGTGGCTCAGCTTTGCGAACGGGTGCGCGGGTATCGGGGCAAGATGTTGCGGCCCGCATTGTTGCTGCTCAGCGGCCAGAGTGTGGCTGGGGTGCAGGGCGCGGGCGGGGTAACGTCGGAACATCATACGCTGGCTGCAGTTGTGGAGCTTGTGCACCTCGCGACGCTGGTTCACGACGACGTTTTGGACCAAGCCGAGGAGCGGCGTCGGCAGGCGACGATCAGCTCGACCAACGGTAACGAAGCCGCGGTCATGCTAGGCGATTATCTCATCAGCCATGCCTTCCACCTTTGCAGCAGTCTGGACTCGCAGAGTGCGTCGCGATTGGTCGGGCATACGACGAACGTGGTCTGCGAAGGTGAGTTGATGCAGATTCACAGCCGCGGTCATTTCAAGCTGAGCGAACCCGATTACATCGAGATCATTCGCCGCAAGACGGCTGCTCTTACGGCGGCATGCTGTCGTTTGGGGGCGACCCATGCGGGCGCGGATGAGACGCTTGCGAGTCGACTCGAAGTCTTTGGTGAAAGCGCCGGCATCGCGTTTCAGATTGTCGACGACATACTCGATGTCGTGGGTGAGCAGAAGAAGATGTGCAAGACGTTGGGGCGCGATCTTGAGTTGGGCAAGATGACGCTTCCGGTGATTCACTATCTGCGCGAAGCGTCGGCAGAGAAGCAGGATGCGATGCTCAAGAAGTTGGCCAGTGCGGAGCACGACGATCGCGCGCACGTGGCGCAATTGCTGACTGAGTTTGGCAGCGTTGCATATGCAACATCTGTTGCAGAGCAGCATGTGTCGCGGGCGATGAACATGCTTGAAGGTCTTCCCGAATCCGCCAGCCGCACGAGCCTGCTCAGCATGGCCGAGTTCATCATTCAGCGCGAAAACTAATCCGCAAATCTAATTCGCGCAAACAACAATCCATAAGCAGTTTACGGTCGTTTGGTGCCACTGCTCTGTGAGCAGTGCCTGGGGGTATTTTGATCTCCGAATCAAGCACTGCTCACAGAGCAGTGGCACGTTCGATTACTGCGCAGTGGTTCGGTGATTTTATTTCATTGTGGGCGGTTGAGTCATTCATCGTAGAATCTTGTAAGCGACCGATTCGAAGTGATGAATCCAGTCGGGTTGCGCCGATCTGAAATAGGTTCCATCACTTCAAGACACGAGACGCATTCAAGATGAAAACCGCACTGATCGTATTGTGTTTCGCCGCCACAGTCTGGGCGGCTGAACCGGATGACACTTCGTCTCCAGATCCCAACGAATCGAATCCCAAGTCGTCGAACACTCAGTCTGAAAGAGACGATCAGCCAAGAGACGATCAGCCGGAACGCGGTTGGGGGATGGGCAGCATCTCGCTCGCGACCCGGCAGGTGGCGCGTCTTGGTGACTGGGAGGATCAGGTCCCCAATATCGAAAAGAGCATCGATCGGTTGTGGGAAGAGAACGAATGGAACGATGAAGCCGACCAGTTTGCGCTTCAAGCCGTTCGCGGGGTCGCGGAGATTCCGCCGTGGCAGATCACACGGCGGGTCGATTTCTTAACGAACGAGTTCGGTGCGCGCTATGACATGAACGACGCGCAGATCAAGGATTTGCAGGCCAAGTCGTATCAGATAATCGGAGCGGTGGCGGTCCGTCATGGCGGGACGATGTTCAAGCATGTCACGGAGATGGTGGAGTCCGTCAAATCCGGCGAGCCGATGACGCCCGAGGATATCTCCCGCTGGATGGACGAGGGCGAGGAGATGATCGAATTCGCACACGAGCAGGTTGAAACCATCTCGGACCAGATCGCCAGGGAATTAAGCGCCGAGCAGCGCGAGGTTTTCGATCGGGACCGAGCCAGCTATCGCAAGCGGATGGAGCGATTTGAGGACATGCGGGAGCGGTGGAAGGCGGGCGGCTGGCATCCGCGCGAGTGGGGGCTCGAAGACGTTCCCGAATACAAACGGATGATGGAGCGGCGCGTTCGCGACGGTCGCTACGACGAGGACAAGTGGCGGCGGTTCGACGAGCTGCAAAAGGCCTACCGCGTGTACGAAGCCAAGTCGCAGGAGACGCCTTACAACGAGTCGGCGTGGGAGCTTTACGTTAGACAGTACATCCATCAATACGGTTTTGATGAGGCCCAAGCCGAGACGGCATGGTCGATATTGCGCGAGCAGCGGCAGTTGGCTGGCGATGTTCGACGGTCGGCACAACGGCGGATGCAGCGCGAGCGGGTGTTGATGGGGCGGATGGGGGCGATGGCGATGCCGCTTCCGGAATCGGCGCTGGAAGATATCCGCGATTTGTTTGACGGGCTTTGCCAGCGGCTTGATCGGATTCCGACGACTTCGCAGAAGTTGGCTGTCGAACGGGTACTGGTTCCGCCACTGCAGGCGCTACCGGCATCGGCGAAAGCGACGGGCGATCGGGTTACAGACGATCGCTGACCCGAAGCGCTTGACAATCCCCAGGATCGCTGCACCTTTAGCTGTTGGCTGCACGGATGTGATGGCATCGCGCTGGATGCGACGTGCGGCGAGACGGGTAAGGGTTTGATCGCGGCATGTTCACGACGGGTATTCTGGCTGACATCTGGAACGTGGTTGATTTTGGGATCGAGGAAAGCCTTGATCGGATTCAATCGCTGGGGGCGCAGAGCATTTCGCTGCGGGTGACGTCGTCGCGCGTGTCGCAGTTGCGGGCGGGTGAACTCGAAGCGCCTCGGATTTTCAGAAACGACGGCGGGTATTTCTTTCAGCCGGACAAATCCAAGTATTCCAATACGAGAATCAAGCCGGTGGTGGCGAGTTGGCTGAAAAGTCGCGATCCGCTGGAGAGAATCACGGAGTCATGCAAGAAACGCGATTTGGAATTGCGATTGCGAATCGACGCGCTTGAACAGCCCGTGATTGCCAGGCGTTATCCTGACAGTTCAGCAAAAACCGTTTGGGGCGATCTCTCAGAAACAATGCTCTCAGCCAGTAATCCTGATGTTGTTGAATTGCTGCGGGCGACGGCAATCGATCTTTCACAACGTTGTGAACCAGCGGGTATTGAGATCGCCAAGCCGCGATCCAGTTGTGGTGCGTATACCGGCGAAGGAATTAGCTCAGGCTTCTGCGAAGGTTGCGGATTTCGAGAGTTGATGGACCTTTCGTTTGACGAATCGTCCAAACAGTCTGCGATCGCGCGAGACGTGGACGTCGAGGCGACGATCCGGTGGGTGACTGTCTCACTTAAGAGGGTTTTGGAGAACGGGGCTTCGCTCGAGCCGTTTCTTCGAGATCTTGTAAAGGTGACGCCAGTTCTAGAGGCATATGTGAATTCACAAATCGCAGATTTGACCAAACTTGTGGAACGGACTGCAGCTGCTGCCGATTGTCCGATTTCAATCGTCTTGGCGGATGGCATCGAGTTTGGTTTGTGCCCTAATGTTGCGTGCGATTCGCTTTCACATGATCGCGGCGTGATATTGGAAACATACCTGGGGGGGCAAGATCAATTCATCACGTCGGACGATGTTTTCGGGTCAATGAAATTTCCTGGAGTCAAGATGCTTCCGTCTTCTCACACCGCGCGGCAAATCCGCATGAGCAGTTTGGATGAAGAGGCTCCGGAGGAGTTGGTGAGCAAAGTTAAACAGTTCGCCGACGACCGTGTTGGCGGTGTAATTATTGCGTCGTTTGGACTGATCGCGCCCCCCACTTACGAGACGGTCAAACAGGCGTTTCGCTTTGCTTCCCGCTCCAGTCATTGACAGATTGGGGCGTTTGCTTTCCTTGTCCGTCCCCCACCCTGGAAGGGCGGGGCACCCATTTTGCCTTTCTTTTAATTCTGGCCTTTATTCTTAGTGGTTTTTTGTGATTCTGGGCGATGATTTTCTGGGTTAATCGGGCGGCTTCTTTGGTTGGCTGATTGGTCGAAATCGCTTAAAATAATGGGCTTGAAGCGGTCGCTTTTTTCCACGCCTCTTTTGCATTGGAGCTGGCAGGCATATGGCTGACACGACCTCGGATTTTCCGCAGGAAAATATTGTTAATCAGTCGCTCATCGAGGAGATGAAGGGGTCGTATCTGACCTACTCGATGAGCGTGATCATGGCCCGCGCCCTGCCCGACGCGCGGGACGGTTTGAAGCCTTCGCAGCGGCGCATCCTCGTCGCGATGAACGACCTCAACCTCGGTCCGCGCTCGGCATTTCGTAAGTGTGCCAAGATCAGCGGCGATACCTCGGGCAACTATCACCCCCACGGCGACCAGGTCATCTATCCGACCATGGTCCGTTTGGGCCAACCCTGGAACATGAGCCAGGTGCTCATCGACAAGCAGGGCAACTGGGGTTCGATCGACGGCGATCCGCCGGCAGCGATGCGATACACCGAAGCGCGGCTCCACGGCGCAGCGATGGAGATGTTGGCCGACCTCGAATACGAAACGGTCGACGTCGAACCCAACTTCGACAACACCCGCACCGAACCCACGGTGCTCCCCAGCAAGTTCCCGAACCTTCTGGTCAACGGTGGAAGCGGCATCGCGGTCGGGATGGCCACCAACATGGCCCCCCACAACGTGACCGAGGTCTGCAACGCCATCATCGCGGTGATCGACAATCCGAATATCACGATCGCGGAACTGCTTGAGATCATTCCCGGTCCGGACTTTCCGACGGGCGGCGAGATTTGCGGCCGGCGCGGCATTCTCGATGCCTACATGCATGGCAAAGGGCAGGTCACGATTCGCGGCAAGATACACGTCGAAGAAGGACGCGGCGGCAGAGAGACGCTGGTGATCACCGAGGTGCCATATCAGGTGCTGCGAAGTTCGATTACCGAGCGGGCGGCGGCTGCTGTGAAGGGCGGGCTGATCAAAGATGTCGCGTCGATCAACGATGCTTCCGATCGCAAGCACGAGATTCGCATCGAAATCGAGCTGCGCAAGGGGGCCAATGCCGATGTGGTGATGAATCAGCTTTATCAGTACACGCCACTGCAGAGCAATTTCAATATTTCCAACGTCGCCCTGGTCGATCGCAAGCCGCAATCGCTGACGCTGCGCCGCATGATCGATGTGTACATTCGCCATCGCCGCGACGTGATCCGTCGTCGCACGCAGTTCCTGTTGCAGCGGGCCAAGCAGAAGGCGCACATCCAGGAAGCGTTGATCCTCGCGATCGGCGACATCGACGGCATCATCGAGACGATCAAGAAATCACCCGATTCGGCGACGGCGAAAGAGCGTTTGATGGAGCGACCGCTGACGCTGACCGAAGCCGATACACTGCGTCACCTCTTGCCGGAATCGTTCATCGAGCGGTTTGGCGATGCGAGTAAGCCGCACTACCTGACGGCTGTCCAGGCGCAGGCGATTCTGGTGATGCAGCTTCAGAAGCTGACCGGTCTGGAAATCGAGAAGCTGGCAGGCGACTACACGAAACTCGTCGAACAGATCGCCGACTACGAAGGCATTCTCTCCGACGATGCGTTGGTGTTCGACATCATTCGCGAGGATCTTTACGAGATTCGCGACAAGTTCGGGACCCCACGCCGCACCACGATCACGGAAGCGGCTGGCGATTTCAGTGTTGAAGAACTGATTCCGGACGAGCAGGTGGTGGTCACGATTTCGCACGAGGGCTACATCAAACGAACCGATACCGACAGCTACCGCAAGCAGGGGCGCGGTGGTCGCGGCGTGCGCGGTGGAGCCACCAAGGAAGGCGACTTCATCGAGCATCTCTTCGTGGTCAACACGCACGACTACCTGCTGTTCTTCACGAACCGTGGACGGGTGTATTGGGCGCGGGTGTTTGATATTCCTGCCGGTGCGCGAACCGCGCGGGGCCGATCGATCGCGAACCTGGTGAACATGCAGGAAGGCGAAGAGCATCGGGCGATCCTGCCGGTCAAGGAATTCGAAGAGCAGTTTGTCTTCTTTGCGACGGCAGAGGGCAAGGTCAAGAAGACCGCGCTTGGCGCTTTCAGTCGTCCTCGTTCGAACGGTATCATCGCGATTGTATTGAATCCTTCGGATGCGCTGATCGGCGTTGAGATGACCGATGGCGATCATGAGATCGTACTCGCAAGTCGCGACGGGATGGCCGTCCGGTTCAAAGAGGACGATGTCCGCGTGATGGGGCGCTCGGCGGCTGGTGTTCGCGGTATGGCGCTGGGCAAAGGCGACTCGGTCGTGGACATGATCGCGATTCGTCCGGGTGCGTCGGTATTGACGGTTTGCGAAAATGGTTTTGGCAAGCGAACCAATATCGACGAGTACCGTTTGACCAAACGCGGCGGAAAGGGCGTGATCAACATCAAGGTCACCGATCGCAACGGCAGCGTCGTCGCGATGAAAGCCGTCAACGATGACGATGAGCTGATGTTCATCACGCAGCAGGGGATCATGTTGCGAACGGACCTGGCCGAGGTTCGCGAGATTGGCCGGGCGACGCAGGGCGTGCGTTTGATCAAGACCAATGACGAAGACAAGGTGGTCGCGGTGGCGCGAATCGTTCCGGAAGAAGACAAAGCCGAGGACGAGGGATCCGCGGACGGGGCGGCTGATTCCGATGGCGCGAATGAGGCGGGCGGTGAGCCTGAGGCGTGATTTGGCCCGCTCATGGGCTTTTCCCGGCGAGATTTCGCTGGCTTTTTTCTGAAATTAGGGGTGAACCGGAACCTTGGTCGACGATATAAACCAATGCAGCCCGACGGGGATCTTGTAGGCATTGGTCGCCCGGGCTGGATGACAGGTTGGCGGTTCTGGATTTGATTGGTTTGCCCAAAGGAGTGCTGCGATGCGTTTTTCGAAAGCGATTGTTTTGGTTGTTGGGCTGGGTTTGTTCGCTTCGGAGGCCAATGCTCAGCAGGCTCAGATTGTGGGCGATGATGTGACGCCGGGCATTCAGGCTCCGTGGAATACGGCATCGCCGGGTGTGATGGCCCTTCGAGCGCCGGGTAATGTTGTCACGTTCGCGCGGACAGAGTTCAACGCCCGCCACAACCTGACGATCGATCGCATCCGCAGTGGTCCGGACATCACCGAAGTCGAGCCGGAACTGACGTTGGAGCAGGAAGTCAAGATCGAAGTGATCAACACGCTGTTTACGAATCTCAATGCGGCGCTGACGCTTTTGAACAATGCGATTCGCATCAATGCCGGACTCGATCCGCAATTGCCAAGCGATGTCGGCGGGTTGTCTGACCTGCTCGGGAACATCAGCGGCCCGACCGGCACATAAGTTTGATGCACGCGATTCAAAAACTCTTCAAACCCAGGTCGGTGCCTGGGTTTTTTTGTGCGCGAAGGATTTGAACCGGATCGACAGTGACGCATTGCATTGGATTGATGGAGGTGGGGCATGGCGATCAAGATTCTGGTTTTTTTCGTCGGATTGGGGGCCTTTCTACTTTCGTTTCTCGCAGCCGGGACAGGCACGGGGCAGATGTTCTGGCAGGCGGGGATGGCATTGATGGCCATTGACATTGTCATGATTCTCCTCTGGCCGCGGCGACCGGATTGGACGTTGCCTGGTCATTGCGTGCACTGCGGATACGACCTGACGGGAACCGAAGGGGGGCGATGTCCGGAATGTGGGAAGGAAATTCTCTGGAAGTCATTTAGCGATTCATCGCAGTAACCTATCTCACGCCGGAGACACTTCTTTTTGTCCTGGATTCCCGCTTGCGCGGGAATGACGCGCGGGTGATTTAGTTTGGTGTGCGCGAGGGTTGCTTGCGCTTGATGACTTTGGGGGTGGTGGGCACGGCCCACCCTACGTCGCTTCGTTGCTTCGTCACTACGTCGCTTCGTCACTCCGCTTGACTGTCCTTTGCTATCACTATGCCACCAACAACCATTGCCGTGCCAATTGCGATGATATGCACTGGGAGATGATCGGTGGGGGCTAGTTTGTCGATGCCCATTTTCTCGGCAATGCTGGGGATAAACGCGATCGATACCGCGATGCCGTTGTGCAGCATGTGCGCGAGGATTGAGGGGAAGATGGATCGCGATTGCCAGCAGAGGTATCCGAGGACGATGCCGAGAACGGCTGTGATGACGAACTTGATCAGGATGATGTGAAAGATCGCAAACACGCAGGCCACGATGATGATCGCCGTCCACTTCTTCGTGGAGTTTCGCAATCCACTTAGCAAAAAGCCTCGGAAAAACAGTTCTTCGCAGACGGCTGGTATGACCGCGATCAAAAGCAGCGGTACCCAGAGTCCCTGATTTTCGAACGCACTCATCAGCGTGTTGTTGCTTTCGAGGATGGCTTTGGGCACGGGGCTGATGGCGTCTTGCAGGGCGAACAATTCGTGCGCGGGAATCCAACCGCCCAGTCCGATCAGGATCGCGGCGACGAGGTAGCGCGGTTTCGCGCCGCTCAAACCCAGCGCCGAAACGATTTGCACCTTGAAGTACGCGAGCAGCATGACCGGGATCAGCACGAGTGCGATCGGCATGAGCCATGCGGTCATCTGAAACGTATGCAGTGCGGATTGATCGGCGGCTGGTTGGATGGAGAATTGCACGAACATCCAAATGGGAAAGAGAATCGCGGTGGTGATCAGCGCCAGCGTCGACGTCGGATACTTGGTCGGATGGATGAACTGTCGCGAGAAGCTTGCTTTCAGCGATGCCGAGTCTGCGAAGATCGCGGCTTCGGTGCTGAAAACGTGCGACGCGACCATGACCGCCGACCCGGCATAGACGCAGGTACTCAGCATGACTTTGGTGATGGTCAGCAGTTCAAAATGACCGAGCAGCATCTCGCGGGCGAGCAGCACCATGTTCATCACCGGGACGTATGCGTTGATGCCGGAAAGTTCGGTGCCGGGCATGGCGGCTACCCCGCCGGGAATCAGTGCCGCGAGGATGACGGGCATGATGTAGTTCTGCGCTTCCTTGAACGTTCGGGCGTAGCTGCACACCGCGACCATGATCGCGGAGAACAGCATCGCGAACGGTACGAGCACGACGAGGATCACGGGAAGCACTTCCAGCGGCAGTTCCGTGTCGCCCGACGCGCTGATCATCTTGGTGAATCCGCCGAAGTGCAGCGTTGCGCCCATGCTGATGAGGTTGAGAGCCGCTCCCATCATCGCGACGGTGGCGACGACGAGGTACTTACCGGTCATCAGTTCCACCGGTGGTACGGGGCAAACGATCAGCGTTTCGAGGGTGCCGCGTTCTCGTTCGCCGGCTGTCAGATCGATGGCCGGATAGATCGCGCCGGTGATGGTCATGAGCACGAGGACCAGCGGGACGATGCTGCCCAGCACCATGCCGCCGACTTTTTGTGGGGTGGCGACGTTTTCGGCGCTGACATGAATGGGGTCGAGAATCCAAAAGGGGAGATTCTCCTGGATGAGAATTTCCATGGTGAGGTTGCGCGAGAGCAATTCAAACACCTCGCGCACGCGGGCGACGGCTGACTCGCTGCGCAGTTCGGCTTTGTCGTACTTGATCGTCACACGCTGCTGAGTCGGGTTTTGGTTGGCACTGCCGTTCGATTGGTACACGACGCCGACATCACAGGCGCCCAGCGCGACGGCTTGCTCGACGTCACTGACGACCACGATGTCCATGTGTTCGATGCTGGCCAACCCGTTTGAGACAACATCGTCCGGGTCGTCGTCGCGGTTGTCGCGGATGATGTCGCGGGCGGCGTGCAGTTGGCGTTGGAGATGCCAGACGGCTGGCTGCTTGTCTTCAGGATGCTCCGGGTCGTATTGGATACCGATGGTGATCTTCTCGGTTTTGCGTTCACCGTCCTGGACGCTGAGTAAGTGAACGGAGCCGATGATGAGCAGCGGGTAGAGGGCGATGGGGACGACGATCATGGCGATGAGGGTGCGCCGGTCGCGCAGAAGCTCGGTAAGCTCCTTGGTGTAGATCGTTAAGATGCGCCGGTTCATCAGCATGTTTGAATTCTGTGTCGTCTTGCGTTTATGCCAACAGTCGTCCGTTTTCGTCTTCGCCTTGCGCCTCACCGAACAGCTTCAGGAAGATGGCGCTGAGTTTTTCTTCACCGGAGGCGGCTTGCAATTCTTCCATGGTCCCTTCGGCCATCAACTTCCCGCCGTGTATCAACCCGATTCGATCGCAGATGGTTTCGGCTTCGTCGAGGTAGTGGGTCGACAGGATGATGGTTTTGCCGTGGTCATGCTCGCGTCGGATGAAGTCGAGGATGATGCGGTTGCTGAGGACGTCGAGTCCCAGCGTCGGTTCGTCCATGATCAGGACGATCGGGTCGCCGACCAATGCCCGGGCGATGCTCGTCCGCTGTTTCTGGCCGGTCGACAGTGCGCCGCAGCGCAGGTCGGCGAACGAGTGCATGTCCAGCCAATCGATCAGATGGTCGACGCGTTCCTTCGTGCGTTCGGGAGCCAGTCCGTAAAGTCGCGCGAAGTACTGGAGGATTTCGCGCGGTGACAGGCGTTGATACAAACCCGTGTTGGCTGTCAGAAACCCGATGCTGTGTTTCACCGCGAAGGGGTTTTCGCCAACGTTGTGTCCGTCGATGATTGCTTCGCCCGACGTGGGGGCGATGAGCCCGCCGAGCATGCGGAGCGTGGTGGTCTTGCCGGCGCCATTGGGGCCGAGGAGTCCGTAGATCGTTCCGGCTTCGATCTCAAAGCTGACGCCATCGACGGCGTGCTTGAGCGTGCCGTTGGGGGTTGGGAACGACTTTCGAAGTTGGTTGGCGCGAATGATGGGCATGCTTGTTGGTTTGCTCAGAGACGCCCCTTGCGCCAAAAGAGTCGTAATTCGTTGGATGGTAAACCGATCCTGTCTTATCGACCATGACGAGGTTGAATTGGAGCAGAAGTCCTGCGGGCCAGCAAGGTTACGGGATTTGCACCGTCGTTGGCCCACAACTTTCCGGGGGTTGCGGGTTTGTGGCGGATGTATGAACATGCACCGTTGGTGAATTCGATCCGTGGTCAGCAACATAGGAGCCAGGCGATGAGCGATACGCGTATAGAAAAAGACAGCATGGGCGAAATGACCGTGCCCAGCGAAGCCTATTGGGGCGCACAGACCCAGCGGGCCGTGGAGAACTTTCCGATCAGCGGATACCGGTTTGGGCGATCGTTCGTTCGGGCGATGGGGCTGATCAAGCGGGCGGCTGCTCAGACCAACCACGAGTTGGGTCGACTCGATGCCAAGCGGATGAATCTCATCGTGCAAGCCGCAGAGGAAGTCATCGCGGGCAAACTCGATCGCCATTTTGTGCTGGATGTTTTCCAGACCGGGTCGGGCACCAGCACGAACATGAACACCAACGAGGTGATCTCCAACCGCGCGATCGAACTTTCCGGTGGGCAGATCGGAAGCCGCGATCCGGTGCATCCAAACGATCACGTCAACATGGGGCAATCGTCCAACGACGTGATTCCGACGGCGATTCACGTTGCCGCGGCCGAGGCGATCAAGAATGATCTCGTGCCGGCGCTTCAACAGTTGGCGCAGGAGTTGGGACGCAAAGCCACCGCGTTTGATGACACGGTCAAGATTGGCAGAACGCACTTGCAGGACGCCACCCCGATTCGATTGGGGCAGGAGTTCAGCGGTTATGCGGCGCAGTTGAACCTGAGTGTGAAGCGCGCCCAGAAGGCGATCAAGGCGCTGTCGGAACTGGCGATTGGCGGGACGGCTGTCGGGACCGGAATCAACACGCATCCCGCGTTTGGTTCGACGGTTTGCGAGCGGTTGGCTGGCGAGACGGGCATCGCGTTTGTCGAAGCCGAGAATCACTTTGAAGCGCAGGCGTCGAAGGATGGCGTGTGCGAAGCCAGCGGTCAGTTGCGGACGATCGCGGTGGCGATGTCGAAGGTGGCCAACGACATTCGCATGCTGTCGAGCGGTCCACGTTGCGGAATCGGCGAAATCCGCGTGCCGGAAACCCAGCCGGGCAGCAGCATCATGCCGGGCAAGGTTAACCCGGTGATGAGCGAGATGGTGGTGATGGTGGCTGCCCAGGTGATTGGCAATGACACCGCGATCATGATGGGATGTCGCGATGGGCACTACGAATTGAATGTGATGATGCCGATGATCGCCCACAACATGCTGGAGTCGATTCGGTTGTTGGCCAGTGCGGCTCGGGTGTTTGCCGATCGCTGCGTGTCGGGCATCGAAGCCGACAAGGAACGTTGTGCGTCGATGGTGGAGCAGTCGCTGGCGATGTGCACGAGTTTGGTGCCGCACATTGGATACGACAAGTCCGCAATGATTGCGAAGGAAGCGTATGCGAAGGGGCGCACCGTTCGCGAGGTGGCGCTGGAGCAGGGCGTGTTGGGCGAAGATGTGCTGATGGAAGCGCTCAACGCGATGCACATGACTGAACCGCATTAGCGCGACGACCATGTGTAGGGTGGGCCGTGCCCACCGCTGTTTGATTACAAGACGATTCATAGCACCACGACGTGGTGGGCACGGCCCACCCTACGTTTGTGGTGCTTCTTCTTTGATGGGGTTGTCGAAACCTTTGCGTTTGCTGATTTCGTTGACGATGGTTTTGAAAGCGGCGAGTTTGTAATCGTCCAGGACGTACTCCGCTTGGCCGTTGGCGGTTTCATATTCGAGGGTGATCTGTCCGCGGTCTTTGTACGTTTTTGCGTCCCAGCCGGTCATCGCATCGAAGGGGATGAGCGCTTTGCCTGAGGGTTTCAAACCTTCGTCAGAGAACTCGGCGCCGCGCGTGCACATCGCAATCAGTCGGATCAGCATGAAGACAGCAAGCGGCGCGAGCACAAGGCCCATGAGTTTCTGGAGCCACAAGTCGGTCTCTTTGTGTTTTCCCGATTTCCATTCGACGGTGCGCGTGATGCCGATTTTGTCGACCAAGGCGATGAGCGAACCGCCGCGGCCAAACCATACGGCTTTTTCGTGCACCCCACCGAATTCACCCTGCCACGCCGGCGGACCAAGCGACTCTGAAAGCTCCTTGACGTTCACGCCTTTTTGGAAGCTCTTTGCGGCCTCCTCGGTCACGCGCTCGTTGATGGTGGCCGTATCCTGAAATTCGGCGGGAAGCTCCTTGCGGGCTTCCATGAGGTTGTCGTGTGGATACCCAACGTAGCCGTCATAAAACGACCATCCGGAGAAACCGATCACCATGGCGGTGACGATGCCGTTGCGCACGATTCGTTCGACGGTTGATACGGTTTTGAAAGATTCCATAATGGTAGTAGGTGTGTCGCCTTAATTTTCGGATGTCTTGAGGCGTATTTGTTGACCCATCTGCGGTTGTGAATTTGCCGAAATTCGGCCTCCTGCGGATAATCTAGCGTAGAACATTGGTTGCAGGCAAGTCGCGGTGAACATTCGTACCGCGCGGAAGGGAATGGAACGTGGTTGCCGGTTTGACGACCAGGACGATTGTGGGCCTGGAAATTCATGTGCAGCTCGCCACCCGCACCAAGCTGTTTTGCGGGTGTGCGCTGGAGTTTGGCGCGGAGCCCAATAGCCGCACCTGTCCGGTGTGCCTGGGGCTTCCCGGGGCGCTGCCGGTGATGAATCGAGCCGCCTACGAGGCGTCGGTGCGGTTCGCCCTCGCGATGAATTGCAAGATTGCCGCGTTCACCAAGTGGGATCGCAAGAGCTATTACTACCCCGACCTTCCCAAAAATTATCAGATCAGCCAATACGACCTGCCGCTGGGGTATGAAGGTTACTGTGACATTGATGTTGAAGGCGGTGAGTCGAAGCGCATTCGCATTCGCCGGGCGCACCTCGAAGAAGACGCCGGTAAGAACCTCCACGATGTGCCAGGATGTTCGCTGGTGGATTTGAATCGAACAGGAACACCGCTTCTCGAAATTGTCACGGAGCCGGATATCGCCTCGGCGCAGGAGGCGTTTGATTTTTGCACCGGTTTGCAAAAGCTCGCGGTCTATCTCGGTGTGAGTGAAGCCAGCATGCAAAAAGGGCACATGCGTTTCGAGCCCAACATCAACGTCGAGATCACCCGCGGCAGCGATGTCTACCGCACGCCGATTTCCGAAGTCAAAAACCTCAACAGCTTCCGCGCCGTTCGCGACGCAATCGAATACGAAACGCAGCGGCAGGTGCAGGACTGGCTCTCCGATGAGAATTACGTCTTCGGGCAAGCCGCCAACGAAAACCGCGGGTGGAATGCCGATAAACAGATGACGGAGTATCAGCGCAGCAAGGAAGCCGCCCACGACTACCGTTATTTTCCCGACCCCGATCTGATGCCGGTGACGACGGCGGCTGACTGGGTCGAAAAAGTGCGCGGTGAACTGCCCGAAGCGCCGACGGTGCGACGCAATCGACTCGTTTCGGAGTTTGGATTGTCGCCAGGCGATGCGGATTTGATCGTCGCTGATCGCGGTGATGCCGATTTGTTTGATGCTGCGATCGACGGCGACAAGACGTTGGCCAAGCGAATGACGTCGTTGATGCTGGGGGCTGCGAAGAAGTCCGCGAACGATCGCGACTTGACGGTCAGCGCGGTGCTTTCGAGTGCGGCGAGTTGGCGGCAGTTGGTTCGCATGTTGGAAGACGGGATGGTGAATGCGTCGGCTGGCGAGCGTTTGCTTCTGGAGGCGATGGAAGGCGACGCGCTCGAGATCGATTTCGAGCAGATGGCCAAGGAGCGCAACCTCATCCAGGTTCAGGATGTCGGGCAGATGTCGGATTGGGTCGAGCAGGTGTTTAAGGACAATGCCGGGGCGGTTCAAGACGCATTGAGCAATCCGAAGAAAGCGAAGGCGGCTCCGGGCTTCCTGACGGGCAAGGTCATGCAGATTTCCGGGGGTAAAGCCGATCCCAAGGTTGTCGGGCAGTTGATCGCCGCGAAGATCAGAGAGATGCAAGCCGGGTAGCGAGCGAGGTCTTTGATGAGCACGCAACACTCAAAGCGATGTCAGGATTTCGGTGCGATCATACTGGGCGTATGTCTGGTTGCGCCGCTGAATGGTTGCACGCCGCCGGGGGCGGATGATCCTGACCGGTTTGATCAGATGGAACAAGCCGACCTGACGATTGGCGATCAAAAGTTTGCGGCTTGGATTGCAAAGACCGATAACGAGCGGTCGCTGGGTTTCATGGAAGTAGAAGCCAAGCGCCTCGAGACACTGCCCGACGGTCGGTATCCCGGAATGCTGTTTGTCTTCAAGTCTGATAATAGTACGCGCCAGGGTTTTTGGATGCGGCGCGTGCCCGTTCCGCTCGACATTGCGTTCGTCAATTCAGATCGAACGATCGTCACCATCAAGACGATGGCGCCGTTTGATGAGCGAAACACCTACTCCGATGCACCCTACCGCTACGCGCTGGAAGTTCGGGCTGGGCTCTTCAAAGAGCTTGGCGTCGACGAGGGCGACGTCCTCGAATTTCCCGACAGCGTCCTAAACAACGTTCAATAAGCCGCCGAATCACATTCTGAACCGTATATTGAAGGTGGAGAAACTGTCGACTCGCACACGACAGGGTTTCCGTCTTGCCGAATCGAGCGCCTTTTCGGGCGGTCGGCAGCGTCGCCATCCCAGATGCGATGTTCAATTCAATACGGCGCAAGAAACCGAGGATCTTGAGATGCATCTGCTATTGGTTGATCCCACGCAACGATTGGCGCAAGACGTCCAGGCCAAACTATGCGGACGCGGTCATTTCGTCGAAGTATCGCCTGACTACGCATCCGCCTTGGCGCGGGCCAAGGATCAATCGTTTGACGCCTTGCTTCTTTCCGCGCCAGAAGAGTCGGTCGACGCATCGCAGGGATCGTTCGGTGATCTCGTGCGTCACGTGGATATGAGCGCGACGACCACGATCATCATGGGCGGTTCGGAAGGGTTCGTGAATCACTGCGAAGGTCATTGCATCGACTATGCCGATGCGGACATTTCTCTCGATGAACTGCAGGGACGTTTGGCGACGATTGAACTGTATCAACGGCGCGTGCTTTCCATGGAGAACGATCTGGCCAACATGCACCGGTTGTTCAAGCAGCTCAATACGCAGTTTGCCCAGGTGGATCAGGAGATGCGGTTGGCCGGCCGGTTGCAGTCGGCGTTCCTGCCACAGCACGTGGAGAACGTGGGGCGGGCGCACTTTGCCGCGATGTATCGACCAGCCACCTTTGTGTCGGGCGATATCTACGACATCTATCGCGTGGATGAAGATCACGTTGCGTTCTATGTCGCTGACGCGGTGGGGCACGGGATGGCCGCCAGCCTGCTGACGATGTTCATCAAGAATGCGGTCACTTCGAAGAACGTGCACGATCAGGGTTACACGATCTATTCACCTGGTCAGACGCTGGGCATGTTGAACTCAAAGTTGGTCGAGCAGCATCTGCCCAACAGCCAGTTTGTGACGGCTGGCTTCTTGCTCCTCAACATCAAAACGCTTGAATTGCAGTTTGCCCGAGCCGGTCATCCCTATCCATTCCACTGTTCGGTCGATGGGCGTCTCACCGAGTTGAAGTCAGGTGGGGGCTTGCTGGGGATCTTTGACGAGCAGGATTTTGAAACGCAGTCGGTGACGCTTCGACCGGGCGAGAAGATTATCCTCTACAGCGACGGTGTCGAACTCGGGTTCGCCGAGTCGAAAGAGCGCGCTGACGAGTATTGCCATTACCGCAACGTGCTTCATGATATTGCCCATCTTTCAGCGGACGATCTGGTCCATTCATTTGCCGAGGCGTTGGATGCGGAGTCCGGATCGCTGAATCCACGTGACGATGTGACGCTGGTCGTGCTGGAAATCGCGGACGAGTCGGCTGATGCGCCGAAAAAGGGTGCGGCGGTATTCGGTGACACAATTGCGCAGGCGTGATGCCCCGCGCCCGCATCCCGCGATCGGGCACTGATTGCACTTGTTTGGATTGCACTGGGCGGCTTGGTCCGTGACAATGCGCCGGACGCAACTGATCTGAAGTCGTGGTCCGAACGAACCTAAGATTGCCCGGTGGCGCTGAGCATCCATGTCTTCCCCTGAAACCTCCCCACAATCAGACGACGGACACGAACTCAAAGCGGATGCGTCGGCAAGTCCGTCCCGATGGTCAGGGCTCGATTGGGTTTGGCTGATCGCGGTGATGTTGGTCGCGCTGGTCATCCGTCTGATTTACAACCACCAGTTGCAGAGCAGTCCGTTCTTCGACCACCCGTCAATCGATGCAAAGCTGCACGTGGATTGGGCGACGGCCATCGCTGAAGGGCGCAGTTTGTTTGACGGCGTCTACGCGCGAGCGCCGCTCTATCCGTGGCTTCTGGGGATTCTGTATTCGATCGTCGGCGTTGACTTTGTGATTCCGCGCGTGCTTGCGGCGATGATGGGTGCCGGCAGTTGCGGGCTGCTCTATGCGATCGCCCATCGATACTTCGGTCGATGGGTGGCTGCGCTGGCTGGCCTGGTTGCGGCGACGTATTGGGTGTCGGTGTTTTTTGATGGCGAACTGCTGGTTGAACCGCTGACCGTTTTCTTGAATCTGCTGGGGCTTTGGTTTTTGGTTCGCGTCGAGCGGCCGGGATTGGCGTCGTGGGGGCTGGCTGGCGTTTGCTTTGGACTGTCGGCGCTGAATCGGCCCAACGTGTTGCTGGTGGTTCCGGTGCTGGCATGTTGGCCCATCGTGACGTATGGGTTGAAGCAATGGCGCGAGTGGTTGGTGCGGGCACTGGCGTTTGGCGCGGCGTGCGTGATTGTGATCTTGCCGGTGACGGTGCGGAACTATCTCAAGGGCGGCGAAGCCGTTTTGATCGCTTCCAACGGTGGGTTCAATTTTTACATCGGTAACAATCCGCAGTCTGATGGCTTGATGGCCGTCCTGCCCGGCGTGAGGCCCGACTGGTGGGGTGGGATGCAGGATGCGGCTGCGATCGCCCAAGCCAACATGGGAAGGGCGCTGTCGGCTGGCGAAGTGTCGAGTTTCTATTATCGCGCGGCGTTTCGATTCATGCGCGATCAACCGACACAAGCGTTTCGCTTGATGATGCACAAGCTGCGTTACTTCTGGAACGATGTTGAGGTGCCGAACCCGTATAATCTGTACTTTTTTGCGGACAAGTACACACCGATCGTTCGATTTCTCCCGATCAGTTTTGGCATGCTCGTTCCGTTTGCGTTGGTGGGCGTGTTGCTTTCGGGTAAGCGGCGGCTTGTGGGGCAGTTCCCGCTGTGGGGATACGGTTTGGCGTACATGGTTGGGATCGTGGCGTTTTTTGTGACGTCGCGTTTTCGATTGCCCATCGTTCCCATCGTGATTCTGTATGCTGCGTTTGGATTTGTTGAGTTGCTGCGCTCCGTCGCGAATCGCAAGTGGGTACTGTCGGCGGTGTGCGTGTTGGCTGTCGTGTTGCTTTGGCCCTTCCTGCATACCGAGGACATCGCCGGGTTGAAAGATCACGCGGTGTCGTATTGCAAAGTTGCGCGGGCGCTGGGCGAGCAAGAACGCTTTGAAGAAGCAGAAGCCGCGTGCCAGAAGGCAATCGAGAAGGAGCCCGAAAATCCGCTCGCCTATGAAATCGAAGGAGAATTGAAGCTCGCCCAGCGCGATCTTCGCGGCGGAATCAAGAGTCTGAAGCGTGCGATCAAGCTGGACGCCCATCGTCCGGTCTATGTGATGTTGGCCGACGCGCTGATCGCGACCAACAAATTCAGCGAGGCGCGTCGCATCTTGGAGCAGGGTGTTGAAGCGCTTCCCGGCCAAGTCGAGTTAAAGTTTCGATTGGCGTGGCTTCTGGCAACGTGTACGAACCCGCGGGTGCGCGACGGCGAAAAAGCGCTGCAGATCGCAAATGAAGCGATGGTGAATCAGTCAACCTCGGTCGCGCTGCTTGATGCGAAGGCGGCGGCACTTGCTGAGTTGGGCAGATACCAGGAGGCTGGGGTCATCGCCAGGATGGCGCTTGAGTCGCTTGGCATGTCGCAAGATGAATTGCCGCTTCGCCGGGCGCTGTCCGACCGCATCAAGTTGTATGACGCACAACGTCCTTATCGAGACCGTTGAACTTCGCGCCGCTCAGCGCGAGAAACCTGAACGCATGGATACGCAACCGATTCAATCCGAGACAAACGAACGCCAATCAGCACGTCGGTTGTCATCGCATTGGATGGCGCTCGCCGCATTCGCATTGGTCGCCGGCGTATACGTGGCGACGTTGGCGTACATGCCGAAAGACGGCTTCTGGATCGTCGACAACGGATGCAAGTTCGTTCAGATGGAAAGTATCCTCAGCAGTGACTACACCGACTATTCGATCGATTGGCCGGGGGCGAAGATCGACCCGGAGTTCAAGTATAGCCCACTGATTTCGCGCTTTGGCCACGTCATCGACGGCAAGCTGTATGGCACGTTTGCCCCTTTTTTCCCGCTGATTTCGACGATTCCGTATCGCCTTTGGGGGATGACGGGGCTTTACGTGATGCCGCTGCTCGGTGGCTTGTTGACGTTGGCCGCCGTCTGGAAGTTGGCGTCGATCTTGGTTGGTGAGCGGCGCGAATTGGGGATGGTGCCGGCGCTGGCGATTGTGCTCGTCGGGTTGGGGACGCCGGTTTGGTTTTACAGCGTGGAGTTCTGGGAACACACACCGGGCACCGGGTTGGCGTGCTGGGCGTTTGTGTTCTTCTTTTTGTACATGCGCGACTCGCGGGTCTTGTGGGCGGCGCTTTCGGGACTGGCGTGTGCGGCATCGATTTACTTTCGTGATGACCTATACGTGTTGGCGGCAGTGCTGGCCGTCGGGTTGGCGATCGTTGAACCGAAGCGATGGTATCGCGCGGTTGTATTTGGTGTGGTGGCTGCGATTGCACTTGCGCCTTTGTGGTGGTTTCAGTGGAAGGTGTTGGGTAATTCGCTAGGGCATCACTTCACGCCGACTGATGCCGAAGGTGCGGTGCGGGACGGATTTTTTCAGGACCGCTGGCTGGTACTACGACATTTGTTTCTCGACGTCGGAAGCACGGGGTTGTGGTCGCTTCTGTTTACCGTGCCGATCTTTGTGGTTTGGATTCGGCGGATGGTGCCGGCTGACGGCGGGAAATCCGGTGCAACCTCGCTGACGATGTTGGCTTATTTCGGACTCGTTGGGGGGGCGGTTGTCCTTTATTTTCAGGCGATTGCACCGAGTCCGCCGATCTGGCTGTTGACGAGCAACAGCTTGTTTGCGGCGTGTCCGTTACTGGTGCTGGCGTTTGCGAGATCGGGGGCGGCGGCTGGCGAGGGCGATCGACTGATCCGCGTCAGTTTGAGTGTGTTGCTGGTGTATGCCTTGCTTTACGCGCTGTTGTCACCTGAGGTTCATGCGAGGGGTGTGCACTGGGGATGTCGGTATCTGTTGACGCTTTATCCGGTGCTGGCTGTGTTTGCGGCGCATCATGTGGTGGCTTGGTGGTGTGGAGCGGATCGCCGGTTGGCGTTGGATCGATTGATTGTCGTGCTCGTGTTCGCGCTTTCGATTGGAGCGCAGGTTTATGCGCTGCGGTTGATGGGGACGATGAAGGATTTTCGGGTGCGACTCAATGCGGCCGTGACGCAGGAAGCCGAGGACACCATCATCGCCGACAGTTGGTGGATTCCGATGGAGCTCTACAACTGCTTCGGGTCGAAGACGATCTTTCTAGATCGAAACTCCGAGGGGCATGCCGCGCTGCGGCGGCGGTTGTCTCGAGCCGGTGTACGGAAAGTTACGCTGCTGCATTCACCGCCACGCCCGGATGCGATCGAGAAGGGGCATACGGTTTTGCATGATCAATTGGGGATGTTCGCGGTGGAGTTGGAGACGGTGCGGCTTCCTTGATTGATGTGGGTGTTTGGTGATCGTTGGTTTCCGTCCCCCATCCTGGAAAGGCAACTATGGCCGAACGGTCCGAACAGCGGACCCTACTTTTTGTCGATGGCTTCGATGAATTCGATGGGGTAGCGGCGGATGCGGCCCAGGGTGCTTCGTTCGCCCGATGCATCTTCGAAGGGGCTGTAATAGTCCCACACGATGTCGCCGCTGGGCGTCACTTCGAAGGCGTGGCCTTTTTCCGACTCCGCGATCAGCGTGTTGCCGTTGGGCAGCCGTTGCGACGAGCCGCGACTCTTGGTGTAGAAGTCGGTTGGTTTTTCTGCCTTGTATTCCCACACAATTTTCTTGGTGACGGGGTCGAGTTCGATCACGCGAGACCAGTCGCGGCCCAACCCGTTGTCGAACAGCAGAATATGACCGTTGTCCAGCACGGTGGCGTCGTGCGGGCCCGAGATTTCGCCCTGCCCCCACGTCCAGATGGCTTTTTCCGACTTACGATTGATCATTGCGATGGTGTCCTGGTGGCGGATGCACACGAGGATGTTGTCGAGACCGAAGAGCGGATTTTTTTCCGCGAGCTCTTTGCGCCGCATGGTTTCGATCGAGTTGGCGTGAAACAGGTCGATGATTTGCGATCGGCCCCACTTCTTGGGGGCGACTTCCTGAAGTTTAAAACCGTCCGTAGCGTTGGTTAGCGCGTCATAAAGCGAGAGCCTGCGGACAACGGTGCCGCGCCGCGTGATTTCTGAGATCGCATCGTTTCGGGAGGTGATCGTCTTGTGGACCTCGGGGATGATGCGCGAATCGAAGGTTAGTGCCAGCACATTGCCGTCCGGTTGAAGTTCGACGTCGTGATGCACCGGCAGTTGATGTTTGGAAACGAGTTCGCCCTGCCAGTTGAAATGCGCGAGGTAACGCGCTTTTGCCGTCACATGCGGCTGAGGCGGGTTGGCGTTGTCGGCGCCGAGGGCGTAAAGATCGCCGGTCGGCGTCAAGATGCAGTGCGACCAGCGCCGGCTTGGAGACATCGACCAGGATCGAATCGTTTGCCCTTCGGCATCGATGAGGACGGCTTCCGACAGTTGGGCAAGGGTGACGAGATTGTAACCCGGTTCTGTGCGCTTCGGATCGACGTACACAACGCCGACATGTTCGGGATCGTCGCCGACGACCGTACCAGCGTATGGCAACCCGCGAAGATCATCGATTCGCGACTTGGTATTTTGATCCTTCTTGGCCGAATCGCTTGACCGATCGCACGCACCGCAACAATTAAGCAGTATCGCTCCGATCAACACGAGTCGCGCAAATCGCCATGATGTTTCGAGTTGCATCATTGATGTTGTATCCGTTATTTCCAAATGCGCCGGGCGCGAAGGCTATTCTTCGATTCCGTTGGAACTAATCCCGTTGGTGTCGACATCCGCGTCGTCCTTCATTATGTAACCCAGTGCATCCATTCGTTTGGAGTGAATTGCAGATTGCGAACCCTTGACGGCATCAGTGTCTTTTGCGCCGACTTTGGTCACCGGGATCAATTGCGAAAGAATCGCCGTCGCGATTTCCGGTTCCCGTTCAAAGAGGTTGTGCTTTTCGCCCGGGTCGATGCTCAAGTCATAGAGGGCGTGTTTTTTGTCTGACGCCCAGATCAATTTGTATTTCCCATCCACGACTGCGCGTAGCCGGCGCAGGAAAGGTTTTGGATTCCAGCCTCGGTGTACGCTTTGCACGTCGGCGATCGGTTTCTTCGGCGGGGCGAAGTAGTCTGAATGGCGAACGCGATCGGGCTTCGTTTGCATCAGTGATTGGGCATAGACCGCAGGTTCGGATGCTCGCGAGACCTTGGCGAAATCCAGAATGGTCGGAAAGACATCGATGTTTGACACCGGATCGGTGTTGCGGCCGGCTTTGATGCGCGACGAATGCCACACCATCATGGGAACTTCGAGGAGCGGCTGATACACGGAGTATTGATGATCGAGCAGATGATGTTCGCAAAGATGCTCGCCGTGGTCAGCAGTGATGACGACGAGCGTGTTGGCCAGGTCGCCGCGTTTTTCGAGTGTCGTCAGCAGGCTTTCGAGGATTTCGTCGAGTTCGGCGATCGCGGCATCGTACGTGAGGCTGATGGCTTCTTCCTCTTCCTTGCGGTATTCGGCGAGGCCGAAGACGTACTCCCACATGCGGGACCAGGAAAGGTCGGTCTTGTAGGAGCGCATGATCTGCGCCTTGGTCATGAACTTCTCGCGAAGTCGCCGGGGTGGCAGCAGTGGGCGATGGGCTTCCATGTAGTTGATGAACGCGAAGAACGGTTTGTCCTTTTGGCTGCGATCGAGCCATGACGTCAGTGCGCCTTCTGCAACTTCACCGCAGGCTTTGATCGCCCAACTTTCAACTTGCCCGCTCTGAATTTTTTTGGGCAGTTCGCTGCTCTTGTCTGCTGGATCGATCTTGGATCGAATGATGTCGGCTGACTTGGCGATGTGCTGCTCACTCCAGGGATGCTCGGAGACGTCGAAGCCCTGGTTGAAGTTGTTGTCGGCAGAGATGAACGGGTTGGCTGAGAATAGAAATGTGCGGTAGCCGTTCTTTCCGAGTTTTTCGGCGAGCGTCTCGCGTTCGTTTTCCAGTGTCGGGTTGACGTTGTCTGTGAGGTGGGCGGATGGCAACAGCCCGGTGAACATGGACGCGTGGGATGGGACGGTTGTGCTGGACACCGATTGGCAGTCTTCAAAGACGAGCGCGTTTTTCGCCCACCCGTCCAGGAACGGCGTGGTGGGGAGATTGTGTCCATAAACGCCGAAGCGATCGGCCCGGGCAGTATCCATGACGATGAAGATGACGTTGGGCTGTGTGGACTTTTTTTCAGCACCTGGCTTGCACGATGTCGCCAGCGTGCAGCACGCGGTGATGCAGACCAGTGTGAACAGGTGCAGGCGCCTGGGCAGCGTTATCGGCGTCGGTCGCTTGGTTCGTTTCATCGCTTAGGCATTCTCTCCCGTTGCGTTGGTGATGATGTCGTCTTCTTCGGGCTCATCACTTTCGTTGGCGGCGAACATTTTGGTCACTCCCACAGCCGCCAGCATGATGATAAAGGGCATGAGCGGTAGTCGAAACCGCGTCAGGCCGAATGCGATCGCGTGGATGCCACAGAAGTAGCCCACCATCAGTACGATCAGCCATGTGTGGCGGTTCCGCAAACTCAGAAGCAGGCCTGGGAAGGCAAGCAGCATGGCTAACACGTACGTCAGTATCGCCGACCATTCGATGGTGCGTTGAATCGATGGGTTGACGGGGCCGTATTGCCCGAGTTGAAAGTGGCGAATCATAAACGATGTCGGGTTCCACATGTCGATCAGTTTGTACATGGCGGCTTGGATGAAGTACCCGGGGTCGTTTTTGATGTTCTTGATCGATTCAGACTTGGCTGTCTCGACAATCTGAATGTCGGTGGGTTGATCTGTGTTGCATCGCTTGCGGGTGATCTCGATCAGCTCGGGCGCCCAGTTGGCTCGGACCGGCATGATGGGGATCGATTGAAACGGCGGTGCATAGCTGATTTTCGGCGGATGCGGGCGATCCAGGAACGTGTGCTTGCCGGCATTACCGCGCCAGACGTTGAAGGGTCCATTGGTGTCGACGAGAACCAGCGCATCGTGAACGCGGTAGTTGCGAATCGTCCAGGGGCTCAAGGCGATGACCAATGCTAACACCGCCAGCGCCGATCGGCTTATTGCACGCGAGCGGTTGGTCCAGTGGGTCAGCACAAACCAGACGAGTAGAAACGGGATGAAGTAAAGAATCGCCGCCCGCGTCATCGCCGCGAACGACAGCAGCACGCCCGCGACCACACACCGTTTCTTCGATGGAATCGCCAGCGTTGTCGTGAGCAGTCCGAACGCGAGCATGACCAGAAACGTGAACAACGTTTCGGTCCAAAGCAGGTGGCTGAAGGCGATCAGGTTTGGATAGATGGCGCAGAATGCTGCAGCGATCAGCGCCGACTTGCGATCAAACCATGCGCTTGCGATCCAGTACACAAGACCAACGGTGACGGTGCTGAGAATGACCTGTGCAAACTTGACCGCGAAGACGCTGTGGCCGGTGACCGCATAAATCCCCGCGATAAACATCGTGTAGAAAGGCGGCTGGTAACTGCCGATGTACTGCGGCAACTCCGACATCAGCGGGCTGCCTTCATGACGCACCCACGATTGGTACGAACCGATGAAACCTTCGCCGTTGAGAAGCGCTTCCGCCCGTTGAAGGTAGAGCCTTTCGTCGAGCAGGGGTTCGATATGCGTCGTGACCATCAACGCCCCGAGGCGCAGACCGAATGCAATCAGGATAATGATCCAGAAGGCTTTGCGGCTGGTTGGTATTGCAGGGGGGTTCGGGTTCATCGCCGATCAATTCGTGGTGGCGTCGACAGGTTCGTCGGCTGGTCCGGCGTAGCCAAGGTGGTGCATTTTGCGAAGCGTTTCGGGCGACTTGTCTTCAAACGCCGGGATCGGATTGGCCTGCTCTCGCCAGTTGGCCAATCGCTTCTTCAGGTCAGCGATGAGTTGGGTGTGCTTCGTATCGGTAGAATCGATCAGGTTTTTCTGCTCGTCACGATCGGTGCTCAAATCGTAGAAGCCGTACACCTGATCGGGGTCGCGGGCGACGTATTTGAATGTTTCGGAGCGCACGCATTGGAACTTTTTTTGATTCACCCATTCCGATTTGTCGTGGAAGCGTGGATCCCACCACGGTTTGGTCGCTTCTGAAAAGACCGGATCCCGTTCAGCTAGCGGCCCGTCGACGATCTTTGCGAAGCTCTGACCCTCCATGCGCTTTGTTCCCGGTAGATTCAGCAGATGGAGTATCGTCGGGACGACATCGACATTGGAGACGACGCTCGTGACGCGTTTGCCCGCGTGGGCTTTGCCGGGGAAGCGGACGATCAGCGGCGTGTGGACTTCGGAATCGTAAACCGTTGTGCCATGACTGAAGTATGCCTGGTGCTCGTGCATGGTTTCGCCATGGTCGGACGTCAGGATGATGAGCGATTTGTCGTAGATGCCACGCTTCTTTAATTCGTCGAAAAATCGGCCCACATGCTCGTCGCAATAGGTGATCTCCGCGGAATACTCGTTGTCCAGTGCCTTGCCGTATTCCAACGCCTTCTCAAGTAATTCGGGATTGTTCTCGCCTTCGAGGAGCATCTTGCGAGCCGTCTCGATGTTTTTCATCGTCCCTTTCTTGCGCGATCCGCTCTCGCCGTAGAGTCGACGGTACTTGAACGGCGCTTCGTAAGGCCAATGCACATCGAAGTAGTGGACGAACATGAACATTCGATCGCGTTCGGCGTTCTTTTTCTTCGTGCGTTTGTCGAGCCAGCGGACGGCTGCATCCGTGACTTCTGCCGCCAGGCGTTGGTGCTGATCAACCACGCCTTGCTCGTGCGAAATCGTAAACGTCGCGTCGTAGTGGGAGAAACCCTGATCGAAATTGAACACGGGATCGAGGGGGAACGCGCCGATGATGCCCGCGCAATCGAAACCATCCTTGGCCAATACCTCGGCTAGCATTTCGTTTTCGTCGCCGAGGACGAAGCCGTTCTTGGGAGCGCCGTGGGTGTGCGGATACGTTCCGGTCATCAGCGACGTGTGTGATGCCAAGGTTGTCGGTGCGGCATTGATGTGATTGGTGAAGAGGACCGACTCTTTGGCGAAGGCGTCGATGTTGGGCGACTTGACGAAAGGGTGTCCATAACAACCGAGATGGTCAGCTCGCAGCGTGTCGATCGAAATGATGACAACATGTTCGATGTTCGGGGCGTTTTTGAGTGCGGGCTGATTGACCTTTGGTTTGGCGTTGTCTTCGTTGCGACAGCCGCTGGAGTGGGCCAACATCACAACGGAACAAACGATCAACGCGAGTGGAATTCGATTGGATTTCTTGCTCATGGCAAACGGGCACTCTCGGTACTCTTCCTGTTGCTACGTGAATGGGAGCGGGTCGGTTCGGTGGTTCCAAGTTTGTGGCTAATCGATGATCGCGACCACTGGATTATCGCCCTCTCCGATGGTTTGCAAGTGCTTTTGGCGTGATCTGAAATTGGCGTTTGTCACAGGATCAGCTTCCCCAGTTCAGAAGTTGAAACACGTTCGTGTACTTGTCGGTCCAGATTCGGTGGTCCTCGTCGACATTGCCGTCTTCCCATTTTCCGAACGCCTTCAGGAGGCGAATGGTATTTTTGTCTTGCGACATGATCATGAATCGGGACGAAAGTCTTCCGGTCTTCACCTGGACTTCCGGTGGCACGTTGTCTTCCCTCTTAACGCATTCGAACCCCGTGTCATGCGCGAGGGTTGCCAACAAGGGAGCGAGGTCCAGGTACCGGTTACTCATGTTGAACACCAGTATCCCACCATCGGTGAGCTTTGATTCGTAAAGTTGGATGGCCTCTCGGGTGAGCAGGTGCGTGGGAACGGCGTCGGAACTGAAGGCATCTAGAAAGATGGCGTCGTAATGACTATCTGGCGCGTTGGCCAAGGTGAGTCGGCCATCACCAAGCACGACCTTGGTTTGCGCGGGACAGTCTTGAAGGAACGTGAAGTACTCTGGATTCTTAGCGATGCGGGCGACGGCTGGATCAATTTCGTAGAACGTGAAGCTTCCATGCTCTTTCGCATAGATGGGACTGGCCATCGACCCGACGCCGAGTCCGATGATGCCAATTTCTTTGGCGCCGGCGCTACGGTTGATCAACTTAAAGGCATCGCCCACAGGGCCATCCGGATGGAAATATGTTCGGGGCACGCGGGACAATGGATCAGCGAGCGCCTGGATACCGTGGATCGTCGCACCGTGGATAAATGTGTGCACGGATTCGTCTGCATCGATGACGACCCGCTTGGTGCCGTAGAAGTTGCGACCCATGTAAAGCGCGCGATCGGTCTTCAATTCGTAGCAGATCAGCGACACAGCGACCATCGAGGCAACCATGAAGGCATAGCGAATGGGACGTCTCGTGCAAGCCCAGCACAATGCCGCGGGGATGAGGACGGCGATGGGGTTGAAGCTCCGGGCATTTTCCGTGTTGTTCTTGAGCATATAGATCAGCATGGCCGCAACGATAACGCCGAACACGACAGCGTACCCGACGTCGTAAGCAACGCGCTTGTCGATTGTTGCGGGCTTGGGTTTGGTGGCGAGAGCAAAGCATGCAATGACCATGACCAACGGGTACTCAACCAGCGTATTGAACAGCAGCGGCGCAACGACCGAATTGGCCAACCCGCCCAGGACGCCGCCGACAGACATGAGCAAATAAAACTTGGTGAGGTGGTCCGTTGTTGGTCGGTCGGCGGCCATCTCGCCGTGGCACGCCATCGCGACTAGAAAAAACGTGGCAAGATGCAAAGGAAGCGGGATCAGACCCAGCACCGCTTCGTTTCTGACCGTCATCAGGGCAGTGGGCACGATGAAAATCGGCAGGATCTTTAGGACGAATCGATGCGGGGGGATTTGCGTTTTGGCAAACACCAGGACGAACGTAAACAAGTAGAGCGCCAAGGGCACCACCCACAATAACGGGACCGGCGCGATTTCAGTGGTGACGTGCGTGGTCACGCCCAGCATCAGGCTTGATGGGACAAACGCCAGGAGCACCCACCGAATCTGTCGCCACGCCGTAAGGGGCTCGCTGACTCGTTTTGGTTCTTCGTTGTCGGGCGCAACTGCGTTGGGTTCCAGCGTCTGTGCCGGGCGCGAGCGCCACATGATGACGGCGCATCCAATCGCGAGAGCGACCAGCAACATATAACCATACTTCCAAAGAATCCGCTGATCATCGAGGGCGAACGCAGGTTCGACGAAGATGGGATAGCCCAACAGGGCGATCATGCTCCCGAAGTTGCTGGCTGCGTATAGAAAATATGGATCTTTGGCTGAGCGGTGATCGGTTTCTGCAAACCACATTTGCAGGAGCGGAGCGCTTGTTGAAATGACAAAGAACGGGAGGCCCACACCCAATAGCAATCGAAGCAGCAGCCAGCCAATCGGGTTATCGATGTCGGTGGGAACCGATTGGGTGTTGATGGTGATGGGCAAGACAAGAAGTGGCGCTAGCATCAGCAGTAGATGGAAAGTGGCTTGCTTGCGTACGCCAAACCACTTGACCGAGCCGTGCACATAGGCGTATCCAGCGAGCAAGAGCGCCTGGAAGAAGACCATGCAAGTATTCCAGACGGCTGGCGTGCCGCCCAGATAAGGAAGCACCATCTTGCCGACCATCGGTTGGACCAGAAAGAGGAGGTACGCGCTACAGAAGATGGTCAATGCATAGAGGCCAAGCACTTTTGGGCAAAACTCCCTTTGGGTTTTTGATTCGCGAATTGTCCGGACGCCAGCTAAGCATAACAGGGTGACCGTGTGCTTCAAACTGAAGAGGTGATCTCGCCTGCGGCGCACTCGTGATCGTCATTTGGCCATTTTCGGCTCGGCGACGGTTACAGGTTGATCGGCTGCCAGTCCCCCGAATTGAGAATATACGTCAGGTTTTGCCATGTGCTGGTGCGGAGAATAGGAATTCTCAAGCTTATCAAAGCGGAAGATTTGTACGATTTTGACGATTCCACCGACATTTATGTCGCGGTGAGGGTTAATGCTTCTTGGGCAGAAATGTCGACTTTGTCGCGCTATTATAGAGTGTGGGTTCCGATAATGGGGGTGCTCGATGATCGACGATCGCCGATCAATTCGGTGTCGTATCCAGTACAACCCGGGCGAGACGCCTGTCGATAGATTGGGAAAGAGTTGTAGCGAAATACGTATTGGAAACTTTCAGTTGAAGGTTTCATATTCTGGAGGCATCTTTCCGTGCAAAAACTATTCAGGATTCTGACCGTTATTGGATTGAGTTTTGCGGCAACCGCGCGAGCATCCGAACTTTCCATCGAGTTTGCGTCCGGGGATCCGGTTAATGCGACGGTTCAAGTTGGCGATTCGGTGCTGGTCAATGTGCTCTGGACGCAGGACGCCGATGAGGCCTCTAACTTCGGACTGGGTGGATACGCGTTTTCTTTGACTGGCGCAGCCCAGAACCACAACGGCACAACTGCCACCCCTGATCGCGTCGAAAACGATGCCTTATTCCTCACCGCGAACACACCCGCCAACGGCTTTTCGGATGGAGGCGTGATGGGGACAGTGGGAGGAAACATGTCCTATGTCGCGGGGTTCGCGAGCGGTCCAGCAAGCTCGATCAATGGGGCTGTGACGGACCTCGTTCTCGGATCGTTTGAGTTGCGTGCCGATGCCGAGGGCGTTCACGAGTTTTATATCTTCCGAAACGCAAGCTTGCTGGCGCCCGATATGGCTGGCGCTTCGGGTCAGACGCTTTCATTTGCAAATATTCCTGACGCCTACAATGAGTACAGCATCGGCACTGGATTCGCCGGACGAAACGACGGTTCGGATGCGTTGCCATTGACGGTCACGGTTACCGCTGCTTCGACAGGAGGCGGTGGTGGCGGTGGTGGCGGCACCGGCGGAGGGACCGATGACGGCGGAACAGACGACGGCGGGACCGACGATGGTGGAACTGACGACGGCACCGGCGACGGTGGAACGGATGATGGCGGCGACACCGGTACCGACGATGGCGGAATGGATGATGGAAGCGGCGATGACGGAGGCATGGATGGCGGAACCGATGGCGGTACTGGCATGGATGACTCCGATGGAACCGGTGATGATGGCGGATCCGATGACGGTGGAAACAACGACGGTGGCGCTGACGACGGAAGCGGCGGGCAGGATGATTCCGGCCAGGGAAATAACGGCGGTGACGATTCCGGTGGGTCCAACAATTCGGGCAACACCGGGGGAGGCTTCTGTGCGGTTGGCATGACGAGTACCACGATGTCGATCCTTTCGGGATTGGCGATGATGTGGGGCGTGACGCGTCCGAACAGATACCGTCGGCGAATCTAATCGCTCGGAGTCAATCGCAGCCGCGGTTCGGCGCACAACTTGATCACCTATTCGGCACCCGCAGAGGAACATCCTTCTGCGGGTGTTTTTTGTTGTGTCGACTGGCGGCATGGCGATGTGACGAGGGTGGGTTTGTCGCGATTGCGTGGTGGCGATAGACTTCAGAAACACATTTGCAGAATGCGAAACTCCAGTTGTGCGCCGATGCACTTGCGAAACGTCCATTCGTGCGTTTCCCGAACATGTCTCTTTGATGGATGGTTGCGATGATCGATACACTCACTCAGTTCTCCGTATTTCTCGGTAACAAACCCGACACGCTGGGACGCATGTGTCGGGCGTTGGCCACCGCGAAGATCAACATCGTGGCACTCACCATGATGGACGCGAGCGAGCACGGGGTGCTGCGAATCGTTGCCCGCAATCCGGACAAGGCGCGGGCGGTGATCACGAATTTGAACCTGTCCATGACCGAGGCCAAGGTTCTGGGGGTGACCATGCCCAACAAACCCGGCATGCTCGCAGACGTGTGCGAGAAGTTGTCAGCCAACCGCGTGCCGATTTCCTACCTGTACTCCACGACCGGGGCAGCCGGCGGAAAGGCCATCGGTATATTCAAGGTGCAAAACATGGCCAAAGCCATCAAAGTGCTCGAATCCAAACGGGCATCGTCGAAAGACATCAAGAGCAATCTGCGCAACAAGCAACGGGCGTCGGGCGCGGTGAAACGTTAGTCAACGAAACGACTTGGCCATGACACACAAACTAACCAAGAATCGCGTGAGTGCGTTGCTCGGTGCATGGATTTGCGCGCTTTGCATGAGTTCATTAGCGGTTGTTGCAGAAGAATCACCGGCGGGAGGAGACGTCAAAGATATGCAGGAAGCACAAACGCACGCCCACACCAATCGGCTAATCCACGCAACGAGCCCGTATCTGCTGCAACACGCCCACAACCCGGTCGATTGGTACGAATGGGGCGAAGAGGCGTTTGCCAAAGCCAAGCGCGAAGACAAACCCATCTTCCTGAGCATTGGTTACTCGGCGTGCCACTGGTGCCACGTGATGGAGCACGAAACGTTCGAAAGTGAAGAGGTGGCCGACTTCGTCAACGAGCGGTTCGTGTGCGTCAAGGTCGATCGCGAAGAGCGGCCCGACGTCGACGAAATCTACATGCACATCACGCAGTTGATGAATCGCGGGCAGGGTGGTTGGCCCATGTCGGTGTTTCTGACCAGCGATCGCGAACCGATCTACGCGGGGACGTATTTCCCCAAAACGCATTTCATGCAGCTATGCGGGCAGATTCACAATCTGTGGACCACGGAGCGCGACCGAATCGCCGAACAGAGCGTGCAGATTCGCGGCATCCTCGATGAATGGGCGAAGGGCGATACGCCCGACAAAGACGTCATATCCAAAGAGCAGGTGACCGAAGCCGCGACGTTGTTGGCCCGCTACTTCGACCGTCAAAAGGGCGGGTTTCGTAGCGACGGGAATAAGTTTCCCCCCAGCATGTCGATGGAGCTGATGCTGCGTACGTATCGCCACACCAACGATGATGCGTTGCTCGATGCGGTCAACGTCACCTTGCAGAACATGGCCGACGGGGGGATCTACGATCATCTTGGTGGCGGCATCTGTCGCTACAGCACCGATCCCGAGTGGTTGGTGCCGCACTTTGAAAAAATGCTCTACGACCAGGCGCTCGTGTCGGCAATTTACCTTGATGCGTTTCAGGTGACGGGCAATCCGCGCTTCGAAGCCGTCGCCCGCGACATCTTCGCGTACGTGATCGACGACCTCCAATCCAAAGAGGGCGGGTTCTATTCCACGCGCGATGCCGACAGCGAAGGATTGGAAGGCGCGTTCTACATCTGGAAAGTCGAGCAAATCAAATCCGTCCTCGGTGACGAGCGTGGGGCGCTGTTCTGCGAATTCTATGACGTCACCGACGGCGGCAACTGGTTCGAGTCGCGCGGACACGCACCGGCTGGCGCGAAAAACATCCTGCGCATCAAGACGCCAGCCGACGACTTCGCCAAATCCAAGGGCATCGAGCCGGCTGAATTTGAAAAACAGATGGCCCAGTGTCGCAAGGAACTGTTCGTCGAGCGCGAGAAGCGTGTTCATCCCGGGTTGGACGACAAAATCCTGACGGGGTGGAATGGTTTGATGATCGCCAGCCTCGCGAAGGGGGCCCGGGTGCTGGACGATCCGCAATACGCGCAAGCCGCTGCAAAGGCGGCTGACTTCGTTCTGACGAAGATGCGAAAAGATGGGCGACTGCTGCGGACGCATCGCAACGGTGAATCGCGGCTAACTGGGTACCTCAGCGACTATGCGTTCATGATCGAGGGGCTGCTGAATCTCTACGAAGCCACGTTCGATCCCCGCTGGCTGACGGAGGCGCAGGCACTGACCGACATCACCATCACGCACTACCTGGATTCTGCGGGCGGTGGGTTTTTCTTCACAGCCGACGATGCCGAAAAGCTGATCGCACGGTCGAAGAATCCGCGCGACGGCGCCATCCCTTCGGGCAATTCGGTGCACGCAATGAACCTGGTGCGCTTGGGGGTGATGCTCGATCGAAGCGACTATCGGGCCCACGCCGAATCGATATTCAAAGCGTTCAAGTCGACGGTCGAGAATTCTCCGTCGCAGTTTGAACGCCTGCTTTGCGCCGCGGACATGTACCACGATCGTGTCAAGGAGATTGTGATCGCCGGTGACGGGGCGGAGGCTTCGACCGACGCGATGGTATGTGCGGTTTACGCTGGCTTCCTTCCCAATAAAATCCTACTCTTGGCCGGTGACCCCGGAGCGGGCCGACCCGCGCTGGCTGAGGATCAGTTTGCACTGCTCAAGGGCAAGAAGCCGGTGGACGGTAAGGCCGCAGCTTTTGTCTGCGAAAACAAGGTGTGCAAGCGACCGGTGACCGACGCGGAGAGCCTTCGCAAGGAACTGGGGTTCCGATAATCTGCCGGGTTGGATAATCTGACGCAGGTCAGCCGATGATATCCCATTCGTTGGGATGTATTGGTGGTGTATGGGTTGTGTTTTGACGACGACATTTAAGGACAGTTCGCCGTTTGGGGCGTCAAACCCTTGGGCGGTGGTGGCTGGGAGGATGCACGATGATGTTC
>JAUIEW010000286.1 GCA_030429365.1 Phycisphaerae bacterium | reverse complement strand
GATGCGGCTGTCGCCGAAGCGATCACAGACTTGACCGCGCAGTATGGTTCGCAGCAAGCGTCGGTCCATGCGGATGCATCGTCGCGGGCAACGTTGACCGACAAACAGTTGGAGTCGCTTCAGGTTGTTGGTCAGCATCATGGTAACTTCGCAGCCGCTGCCCGGGCGCTGAACAAGGATCGCAAGACGGTTGAAGAGCACTATCGCACGGCGCTGAAAAAACTCGACAGTGCGGGCGAGTCGAACGCCGAGAGTTCCGTCGTACCGTCATCAACACCGGCGGCGCACCACACCCCACATGTGATGGCCGCCAGCTTCGCGATGTATTGATCGCGCGGGTGGGTGGGACATGCCCACCATGTCGTACATCATTCGAACGGCGGTGGGCACGGCCCACCCTACATTTCTACGTGTGCGCTGTTTCTAATTCCGGCTCGTTGGTTGGCGCTTGCGATCGCTTCTCACCTTCGAACGCAATCTTGGAATCCGCAACGAACACGCGAATCGTGCTGCCGGGTTGAAACTCGCCGGCAAGGATGCGCTTAGCTAGCGGATTCTCGACCTGCCTTTGGATCACACGCTTGAGCGGGCGGGCGCCATACGTCGGGTCGAATCCTTCCTCAGCCAGCTTCTGGATGACTTCATCTTCAAACACCAGATCGATGTTGCGGTCTGCAAGCCGCTTGTTGAGCAGCGACAGTTGAATGTCTGCGATCCGGACCATGTCCTCGCGGCGGAGTCGATGGAACACCAGCGTCTCGTCGATGCGGTTCAAGAACTCGGGACGGAAGTGTCGCTTGAGCGTCGATTGAATCGCCGTCTCGATTTTCGGCTGCGAGGCGTTGGCATCATAAAGCTGTTGCAATTGCTCGCTTCCGATGTTGCTGGTCATCACGACGATGGTGTTCTTGAAGTTGACCACGCGTCCATGCCCGTCGGTCAGTCGCCCATCATCGAGCACTTGAAGGAGCACGTTGAAGACATCGCGGTGCGCCTTTTCGATTTCGTCCAGCAGAATCACGGAGTACGGACGCCGGTGGATCGCTTCCGTCAGCACGCCGCCCTGTTCGTATCCGACGTACCCGGGAGGCGCACCAATCAAACGCGCGACCGAATGTTGTTCGAGAAATTCGCTCATGTCGATGCGAACCATCGCGTCGGGCGATTCGAACAGGAACTCCGCCAGCGTTTTGCAAAGCTCGGTCTTGCCGACACCCGTCGGACCGAGGAATAGGAACGAACCCAGTGGCCGCTGCGGATCGCCCAAGCCGCTGCGCGAACGTCGCACGGCTTCGCAGACTGCTTGCACCGCATCGGCCTGCCCGACGACGCGTTTGGAAAGCACGTCTTCCATGCGAAGGAGCTTGGCTTTTTCGCTTTCGAGCATGCGGGCAACGGGGATGCCCGTCCAACTTGAAAGCACTTCGGCGATGTGCTCTGCCGTCACTTCTTCGTGGACGAGCGTCTTGGAGCCTTGCTGCAGTTGTTCGATTTTCTTTTCCGCGGCGGCGAGGCTTTCTTCAAGGTCTTTGATTTCGCCGTAGCGAATGCGGGCAGCCGCTTCGAGGTCGCCGCGCCGTTGGGCTTCGTCGAGTTCGAGTTGCTTGGCTTCGATCTGCTCGCGGATTTCCTTGGTTTTCTTCAGGGCAGTCGTCTCATTTTCCCACTGCGCGGTTAGAGCGCTGTTCTTCTCGCGCAGGTTGGCGATCTGCTTTTCGATGTCTTTGAGGCGACCTTTAGACCCATCGTCTTTTTCGAACTTGAGGGCTTCGCTTTCGATCTCCAACTGCATGAGCTGGCGGCGAATCTCGTCGAGTTCGGTGGGGAGCGAGTCGTTTTCGATGCGCACACGGGCCGCGGCTTCATCGACGAGGTCGATGGCTTTGTCGGGCATGAAGCGATCGGAGATGTAGCGGTCCGAAAGCGTCGCAGCCGCCACCAGCGCCGAGTCCTGAATGCGGAGGCCGTGGTGGGCGTCGTAGCGCGGTTTCAGTCCGCGCAGAATCGCCACCGTATCTTCAACGCCCGGCTCGCCGATGTGCAGCGGTTGGAAGCGCCGCTCGAGGGCCGGGTCTTTTTCGATGTGCTGGCGGTATTCGTCGAGCGTGGTCGCGCCGATGCAGCGAAGTTCGCCGCGGGCGAGCGCGGGTTTTAAGAGGTTGCCCGCGTCCATCGCACCTTCGGCTTTGCCGGCTCCAACGACGGTATGGAGTTCGTCGATGAACAGGATCACCTCACCGTTGCTTTCGGTGACTTCGCGGACGACGGCTTTTAGGCGGTCTTCAAATTCACCGCGATACTTCGCCCCCGCGATCAAAGCCCCCATGTCGAGCCCGACGAGGCGTTTGTTCTTCAGCACGTTGGGTACGTCGCCGGAGAGGATGCGAAGGGCCATCCCTTCAACGATCGCGGTTTTACCGACACCGGGTTCGCCAATGAGGACCGGGTTGTTCTTCGTGCGGCGGGAGAGAATCTGCATGCAGCGGCGGATTTCTTCGTCGCGTCCGATGACCGGGTCGATCTTGCCTTTGCGGGCGAGGGCGACGAGGTCGCGGCCATAACGCTCCAAAGCCTGGTACGTGGCTTCAGGATTTTCGGTGTTGACGGTCTGCCCACCACGCACGGTTTGCAGGGCGGCCAACAAGGCCTTGCGCTCCACACCCACGAGCGACAAGACCTCCTTGGCCTGCGACTTGGTATCGATGAGTGCGAGCAGCAGGTGTTCGGTGCTGATGTACTGGTCATTGAGTCGGTCGGCTTCTTTGCGGGCCTGTTCGAGCACCTGCTGCAATTCGGGCGCGGACTGAAGCGATGCGCCGGAAACGCGCGGCAGGCGTTTCAATTCGGATTCGATGACACCGCGCAGATGGTCGACGCGCACACCCGTCTTTTGGAGCAGTGGGGCAACGATTCCCCCTTCGCCTTCCGACAGCAGCGCCGACAGGAGGTGAAGCGCGGTATACGACCCATGCTCCGAAGCGGTGGCCAACTGTTGACCTGCCGCCAATGCTTCCTGCGCTTTGATTGTAAAATTATGCTGTGTCACGGTGTTCTCCAACTCCCGCGTTGGCGGGGAAAGGACATAAGTATCCGTTGGAGAAAGGGCATCCGGCGTGCCAGAAGTCACAATGGCGTCATTGCGGCTGAAACGGCTATTTGTAGTCAAAACGTGCGTTATCGACCGTGTCAGAATGGCAGAAATTGTACATCCTGGCGGCAGGCGACCGCCCGGTAGCCGGTTTTGCCGAGAGGTTTCTGGGGCAGATTCTTCGCTTGCCCGCGTCGAATCTGGTGATAAGCTGCGCCGCTGGAATTTGACCAATCGTCGCGGCTGGAATTTGCAACTACACCAACCGGCATGATGCTGACCAGGGCGTGCTGTCGGCTGCGATTGAACTTCTGCGGAGAACTGTCGTCATGAAGACCCACCCAAGAATTGGAATCGTTGTCGTATTGGCGAGTGCGTTTTGTCTGCTGACCGGATGCTCTGAAGAAAAGAAGAAACCGCACATGCAGGAGGTGACGGGAACGATCGAAAGTATCTCGGCGAACAAGGTTACCGTCCGCTCGTTCAGCAAGAAGCACAACAAGGAACTGAAGTTTGATGTCGAGGTCAACAACGAAACCGAAATCCTGATCAACGGCAGCATCGCATCGATCAGGGATTTGAAGATCGGCGAAACCGCGTTCGGCAGCGTTCGGATCGTCGAGAATGATGACGACACCAAGACCATCACTGCCGTCAAGGTCCGGGTCGAGCGGGCCGAAGTGTTGAAAGCCCCGTCAGCCGCTTCGGGCAGCGGCGACAAGGAAGACGCCACGGCTGGCACGGAAACCCAGGATGAGGCGCCCACCGAAGATGACGGCGGCGCCGGTAATGACCATGCCGACGACGAAGGGGAATAGTCAGCCGCCGCTGGCTGTCCTGTCCAACTGAACCGGGTCACCCGTTCGTCGAACTTAGACGCCCACACCCGCCCTCAAGGCTTTCCTTGAGGGCTTTTTTATGCCCACCCGATTTTGGGGTCTCGGGCCGGTCGGGGTCTGATCAGCCAAATTCAATCAGGAATTCATCAGTTTGTACTGAAAGGTTTCTCCGATTGGGGGCCAATGTTCTCTCGTGGCGAGGCGATGGGCCAGCCGCCTGAAAACGAGTTCCCCCAAACGCCGGAGAGATCAAAAATGAATACGCTCCCCCTGTCGTTTCGCTCCCTATCCCCGTTGTATCCACCCAGTCTATTCTTCAACAAGCGTCACCTATTGGCACTTGTCGTCATGTTGCTTGCGGGCAGCAATGTCGCGCTGGCCGACGACCACGCCAAATGCTCGACCCACAAAGGTCTGAGCGTGATGTACGAACCGGGTTTCGAACCACCCGTCGTCGAAGACAACGGTTTGATTCAACCGAACTTCGTGTTGCTCAGCGGACCCTGGCCGGAGACGGCTTCAAACGGAACCGTCGAACCGGGCGAATCCTTCACCATCACCTACAGCTTCGTGCCCGATGGAACGATCATCCCCGGAACCGGAGCGAATGAGCAAGACGCACCGTCGAATCTGTTCGCCACGATGGACGCAAACTTTCCCGGTGGACGCTTCGCCTGGCAGAGCGTTTTTCATCAGGTCTTCGCCCGCTACGGCCAAATGACGAACATCAACTTCGTTTTTGTACCCGACGACGGCGCTTCGTTTGGAATCTCGTTTCCGTTCGGAATTCCGAGTGCCGGATCTCCCGGTGAGATTGGCGCCCGCGGCGACATGCGCATCTCGATGCGACCCATTGGTGCGGGCCCGCTTGCTCGCAACTATGCCCCGACATTCGGCGGCGACATGACGATGGACAGCCTCGACGTCGATCAGTTTTCCGACCCCACCAATAATTTCCGCAAACTGCGCAATGTGCTGTTTCATGAAATCGGACACGGCTTGGGTCTCGACCACGTCCTGCCGCAGAATGCCACGAAGCTTATGGAGCCGGTACTCAACACCGCATTCGACGGACCGCAGGAAGACGACCTTCGCGGGATTCACTTTCTCTACGGCGATCGCTACGAACAAAACGAAGACAAGACGCAGTCCACCGACCTCGGCATCGAGTTTCGCCACCCGGCAGACAGCGGCGAAGTGGCCTACGAGTTTTACAACCTCTCGCTCGAGCGCGGCGACGGCGAAGACTGGTATGCCGTTGAGATTGCTGAGTCGGCATCGGGTTTGCCCGGCCTTGCGATTCGCGTCGATCCGGTCGGTACGGTGTATGAATACGGTGCTCAGCCGGAAGATGGCGATCCGGTCGATGTCGTCACGGTTGACGCCAAGTCGGTTCGCGATCTCGCGCTTCAGATGTATCGCGTGATTTCGCCTGCGACCAATCAGATTCAGTTGATCACCACCCTCGATTTCGGTGATGCGGGTGAAGGTGAGTATCGTCCGCCGGCACTCTTTCCTGCCGCAGGAACCTACCTGGTTCGCGTGTACTCCAATGACGGCGTCGACGATGTGCAGCGCTACCAGTTGACCTTGAGCAATGCCGAGATCGAAGCGCCGCAAGCCGATCCGTCGATGTTGCTTTCGCAAGGTCTCAATGCTGTTGCGTCGGGCAGCATCCTCGACGTACCGTCAGCCGTCGTCGGTCAGAACAGCGGACTTTCGCTGACCATTGGTAACAACGGTGAAGGCCCGCTTGAGATCGACAGCCACACACTCGTCGGGCCAGCCGC
>JAUIEW010000285.1 GCA_030429365.1 Phycisphaerae bacterium | reverse complement strand
CTTCAAAGCCGCGTTTCTGGTGTTCTGCTCGGTCATGATCTTGACGGCTGTGGCCTTGGCGGCATCGACCCGGGTGGGGCAGGTGATGACACTTTCGATCTGCGTTTCCGTCTTGATGATGGGGCTTATCTCGGATTACCTGCTCAGCCAAGCCGCCCAGGCATCGACCGTGGCCCGAATGGCCTACACGATCATTCCGAACTTCAGCATTTTTTGGATCATCGACGCGGTCAACGGCGGGATGAACATTCCGGTGAAGTATGTCGGGTTGAGCGCCGCCTATGCCGCCGGTTTCTCGATGGCAGCGTTGTTCCTCGGTGCCGCACTCTTCCAGCGCCGTGAAGTCGGCTAACCACTCCGAAGTTCGGACTTCCGAAATAAAACGAGGCGCACCCAGCTTTCGCCAGGCACGCCCCGTGATCATTCATGTTCGAAGTTTCAATAAAGGCTAACCAGCCGCCAAATATCCCGTCTCCAGCGCGTGGCGGATTTTCTTCAGCGCCTTGTTCTGAATCTGGCGCACGCGTTCCTTGGTGACCCCGATGATCGTACCCACTTGCTCCAGCGTCTTGGGCGTCGGGACCTCGGAGGTCTTGGGCGCCAACGCAAAGCGCTCCAGAATCACCGTCTTCTCAACGTCGGATAGCGAAGCCGCGTTGGCAGCGATGATGTCTTTGAGCTCCATGATGCAGTCCGACTCGACTCGGGCCCGTTGGTTTTCAACGTGATCGCTCTTCTCGATCGATGGATCGTACTCGACCGGGAACGTGCCGCGATAGCGACTGGCCTTCATCGCGACCCGCGAGAAGCTCTTGAGAATCGCACGGCAGGCATACGTGCTGAACTTGAATCCACGACCGCAGTCGAATTTATCAACGCTTCGTAGCAGGGCCATGTTCCCTTCACTGATCATCTCGTTGAAATCGATGTTGCTCAGCCGTGTGCGTTTGGCCATCGCCAAGACGAGCGGCATGTTCAACTCGACCACCTGCTCGCGCACTTTCAACTCCCAATCGCCCCAGGCGATCAGCGTTCGTGCAGCCTTGGGCGTGAGCGGTCGTCCTGCGTACTTCTGAAGAATCGCTCCGATCTTCATTCGCGTCAGGTTCAAGCGCAGGAATAGCTGCTTTTCCTGGTTCCCCGTCAGAGTCGGCGCCCGGGTCGCGGGCGAGATACGGCCAGCGGTGATCTCATCCGGAGTCTCAAATCGATACCCGTCCGAAGGCGTCAACTTCGCCGCAACACCAAACAACTCGACATCGGCTTTGGCACGATGCAGGTCGGGGTGGTCCATGTGCGGTACCGGCTCGGTGCAAAGGCGATGAATGATCTGGCGATTCTCATCGGAAAGCTGGTGCATGAAATCACCTGTCGGTGGGAGCGGTGAACTGACTTCCCCCGAATTGGTGGTTCCCATTGGACCGTTCGTGACGGTCGTGTCTGCTGTCGTTTTTGCTTGCGATTGAGCCATGATTCGTCTCCTTGGCACGCACTTGCGACTCCATGTCGCGGCGACGCACTTGGCGAATGCCCCCCTTGTTGGTCCCTCTTCCGGACTGCCCAACTTTGGCTCGTACCCTAAAAACTGTCCCCTCTCAGGTACGTCCCCTAATGAATACTACGCATAACCTTGCCGATCGGATCTGACGTTTCGGTCTGAAAATGTCAGTTCTTATCGGCATCCCTCAAAACCGTTTGGTTCGCCACAATTAGGGGCGAGCCCCGGTCCAAAACACTTACCGTCAGTCCGATTACGCGAAACAGCCGACGGACTGGGCAAAAGACCCGCGCGCAAGCAAACGGCGCGCACGAATCGTACAGTTCAACATGTCGTGGGGTTTCAGTCGTGGGGGGAGCACTGCGTAACTGTCTAAGTATACGACAGAAAAAGTGGATCAGCAAATTGACTTTCGTTCTCGGACGAGCCAAATCCGCGTTTGTTTCTAAGGTTTGTCATCGCCCGCAAACAAAAGCTGCAATTGTATCAAACATGTGTCGGACATGTTGCGTGGCGTAGTCGGGTGTATGAATTTCACATCGAAAAGTGTCGAAACGTGACACTTTCTTGTGAAGTGCGTCACGATGTATTTGAAAAAAAATTTTTGAATCGGAGATTTCTGGCGGACGGTTTCTGGTTATTGGTTGCGCAGCGCTTCAATTGGGTCAAGTTGGGCAGCCTTCATCGCCGGGTACATGCCGAAGAAAATCCCGATCATCACACTCAGCCCAAAACTCAGTCCGATGGACCAAAGTTTCACGATGGGATCACCCCATTTGTAAATGTGCGCGATGGCATACGCGCCCGCATAGCCAAGAATGATGCCCAGCAGCCCACCCGCCATCGAGATGACGGCCGTCTCGACCAGAAATTGAATCGTGATGTGAAGGCGCTTGGCTCCCAGTGCCCGGCGGACGCCAATCTCACGGGTGCGCTCGGTGACGGTGGCGAGCATGATGTTCATGATCCCGATCCCGCCCACCAACAGCGAAATGCCGGCGATGGATCCAAGCTGGTACTGCGAGTTCTGTTTTTTCTTTTCAGCCAGTTGCAGGGTTCGGTAGGGGACGACGATTTCGTAATCAACTTTCTCGTGAAGCAATTGGAATGTCCGGCGGGCAATCTCGGAAACGGCGATCACGTTTTCCGTGCTGTCTACCGCAAGATACAGCGTGGTCAGGTCCACCCGCTTGAATTCGCGTGACACCGATGAGCCCCGTACGGTGATGTCGCCGAACTGCTTGGCCGCAACGCTGAACGGGATGAAGATGTCCATGTTGATGTTGCGATCCTCAACACCTTTGCGCGGCGTGCCGGCAGTCTTGACCCGATCCAGCACACCGACAATTGTGTAGGGGGCGGTCTTACTTGGGGTGGTGACGTATACGTTTCGCCCCAACGGGTCTTCAATGCCAAAAAGCAATTCGCCAATGTCGGCGCCGATCACACAGACCGAGCGCGACTTCATCTCGTCGCTCGCACTCAGCACGCGGCCCCGTGCCGCCTCGGTGTTGACAGTGGAGAAGAACTCCGGCGTTGTGCCAAAGACGTTGGTTTCGATTTTGCGGTCACGATGGCGCACCGAAAACGCCACCTGCTTGACCGGGACAACACGATCAAGATGGGGGATCGTCTTCTCGATGATGTCCAAGTCTTTGTAGGTGATGCCATAGGCCAGCATCTGCTGGTTGCCTTGCGACACCTGGATCTCGGCTTCGGGCTTGACTGAATTGACAACGATGTTCTGTGTGCCCAGCAACTGGATCATCCGCATTTCGTCGGCAGATGCGGTTTCACTGATCGACAGCATGCAGATCACCGCAGCCACTCCGAAGATGATCCCCAGCGCAGTGAGCATCGTCCGCAATTTGTGCAAGCGGAGGCTGCTCATTCCGAGTCGCAGCATTTCCAGGCTGATGATGTTCATGCGGGCTACATTCCATGCGCGGCACGCATAGCCGCGGTGTCGGCACAAGGCGCAGTCACGACGCGTCACATAGTGCTACGGCAAGGAGTATATCGCGCCGCAATGGCGTGTGGGGGGCTTTTGGTCGAAACTTGTCAGCATTCGGTTGGCCGAAGGTTTGGCTTTGGGGATCGGCTGATCGATGGGCACCGCGGCCAACTCGGTTAGCCGGGGACATTCACGTCGATTTCCGACTCTTCGTTGGCTTTGACCGTGACGGTGACCGGTTTCAGGTCCCCCTTGTCTTCATGCCAACCGGCAATCTCGTAGTCCCCAGCCGGCAACTCGATGACGCAACTGCCATCTTTTCCCGTTACCGCGTGGTAGGGGTGCTCGAAAACTCCCACGTAAGCGCTCATCCACGGGTGCACATCACACTTTATCTTCACGATCTCCGCACGCTTGAAGACAATGTCTCGCTCATCGCCTTTCTTGGGCTGGGCAAAGTTGTCGGCTTTTTGCCTTTCAGCAAACGTATGGATGTTGTGCAGTGTGGAATCGGAATTGCGGACCGTCAGCAATTGGTCTGTGACGATTGTCTGAACATGGGGGGCGTACATGCAGCCTTGCTGATCAAGCAACGCCTTCTCCGCCGGTGGATCGAATTTCTGGTCAGTGGCCAGGTCCTTCACAAAGCATATGACGTTGCGGACCGTCATGTCCTTGTTGACGACCAGATTTTCACTTCCGACCTTCTTGCCATTGTTCGCGTTCACGCACGCGGGGTTGCCGGCCATGTTGAGGACAACGCGCTTCGGGCGATCGGCGCCCAGGTATCGGGCAGTGATCTTCACCGTGCCTTTTGCTCCATTTGCAGGCGGCGGACTGGCATCATCCGCACTCACCGGCGCAGGCGTCGCGACTGGTTTCGGCGTGGGTGTCGATGCAGGCGCAGGCGATGGCGACGGTTTGGGCTTCTCATCGTTTGGCGAACACCCCACGGTCCACGAACCAACGATGAGCAAAGACATCGCGCACACGAACAAATGATTAGAACTTAATCTGTTTTTCACCTGGCTATCTCCCAACTTGTTTGCATTAACCAACGCCGACTATTGCGCATCACCTGCTGGGCCTGAACCGCCAGTTGGGTTCGACCCACCTGGCGGATTCGATCCGCCTGAGGAATTCGATCCACCATCAGAATCTCTTTGCGCTTGTCCCTGATTCGCTCCTTTGGAGCGTGACCGCCTGGATCGCCGTCCCCGATTGCGCGAGCCGTTCCCGCGGCGGTTGCCGCTGCGCTGCGACCCATTCCCACCGTTGGATTTCTTGTCACCTTCTGCGGTCTTGGACTCGCCGCGATTGTTCTTTTCTTTGTTCTTGTCCGAGCCGTTCTTGCCTGACCCAGAGGAACCTTCGCGGCGCGAATTGTTGCGGCGACCTCCTCGACCGCGCCGACTCGATTGGTCCTTCTCGACCACCGGTTTTTTGGCGTACCCCTCTTCGATGTCGATACCAAGTTTCATCTGGCACGTCGGGCAATAGAACTTTCCACCCTCGACCTTCGCCGGCTCCGTCTCCGGTTCTTCGGTGCCCACCAACGTGAGTCGAACCCAGCCGCCGTGCATCGCCTCTTTGGCAATCACGGATTCGTCACAGTCGCTGCACGGCAAAACCGTGGCCGCATCGTCGCACATCGTCTTGGAAGCCAGTTCCCACCAGCCCCACTGCTCTGCATCTTTGATTAGGATCTTTTCCATTCGTATGTCGTATCACGTCCGTTGAATCAGAAACGGCCCACCAACTATGGCGAACTTAACCGAACCGAGTCCGCCTGCCAACAAAAGAACTTCTGCCGATTCAGCTTCGAATCAAGACGGTTCCGATTACCTCGTCCGCATCGTCGCTCGTGCCACCGGTGTGGGTTGCAGTTGGAACGACACATGGCTCGCGTCGTAAACATCGTTTTCTTGCGTACCCGATTCCATGAGGTACGCAAGGGCAGCCGCATCATCCGCAACGTGCGCACTCATAAACAGTCCAACCCAGTCCGCTGCAATCGCGATTGAAACATCCTGCTCGATGATTGGTTCATTGGAATCGGTGATCGTGCTGGGTGGATTATTCAGATCGTTGATGGCGAAGTGATTGGCACCCTTTAACTCGACGAGATGTTTTGCCCCATTCTGCAAGGCGTCAAACGTGCGCACGATGTCCCCTGAGGCAGCCACCGCATCACGATCGCCGAGCAGCATCTGGACCGGAAGCCCCCGCGCATCGACGGCGACCACGTTGCCATCGAGTGTAACCAAGTGGGACGCATAGACCGCCACCGCTCGCAGAGAATCGGGGCGGTCAAATGGTGTCGAGCAAAACGGAAAAGTGCAGTCGCCTTGAACGAGCGTCAATGCCGTCGCACCGCCAAACGAGTGTCCGACCAAACCGATAC
>JAUIEW010000284.1 GCA_030429365.1 Phycisphaerae bacterium | reverse complement strand
GGCTGGGTTGGTGACGAGCGTGAGTTGCAGCTTCTCATTGCCTTGGCCATACCCCAGCGCGTTGAGCATTTGCAGGGCTGCGATCGATTGATCGTACGTGCCGTCACCGCGCTGGGCGTCGGTGTTGGTCTTGCGATAGTGGGGCAGCGAGCAGACGATTTCGACGTTGTGTTTCGCAAGGAACTCAGCCGTCTTCTTGTGTGGGCCAGTGAGAAGGATCGTGAGGTTGCAGCGATCGATGATGTGCACGCCCAATTCGCTTAGCTGCTCGACGAACCAGAAGAAGTCCGGGTTGAGTTCGGGAGCGCCTCCGGTGATGTCGACCGTATGGATGCCGGGTGATTGCGCGGCGCGGATGCATTGCGCCATCGTCTCGCGGGTCATGATCTCGGTGCGGTCCGGACCGGCATCGACGTGGCAGTGGGTGCAGGTCATGTTGCACATCTTGCCGACGTTGACTTGGAGGATTTCGATTTGCGTCGGTGTCAGCGGTGACAAGTTAATGTCACTGAGTCGCTCCTCAAAGCAGCCGTTAACCCGTGTTTGATCGAGAACGCGCAGTTGCGCGTCGCCTGAACGCAGGTCGTGGTCGCGCGAATGGAGTGTCTTCAGTGAAATCGTCATCGGGTGGTGTCTGGTGGTCGGTTCGTTCTACATGCCCAATCGTTCGGCGTGTCCGCGCATTTGAACGCCGTGGATCAAACATGCGCCGCCCTGGATGGCGCTGGCGACGTGGACGGCTTCGGTCATTTGGTCGAGATCGGAACCCTTCTCAAGGCACGCGGTGGTGTAGGCGTCGATGCAGTACGGGCACTGGGTCGCGTGAGCAACCGCGAGCGCGATCAACGCCTTCTCGCGCTCCGAGAGCGCTCCGTCCTTGAAGACTTCGCTGTACCAGTCGAAGAACTTTTCAGCTAGTTTGGGGGCGTTCTTGCCGATCTCGCCGAACTTCTTCAGGTCGTTCTTGTCGAAGTATGGATTCATGCGGTTCTTGTATTCCCGGTGGCGATCGAATTCATGCAACCTTTTCGGGTGCGGGACTTGGGGGGACCGGTTTGCAGAGGATGCCGTGCTGCATTCGTCCGTCAATGCGGATTTCAGCCGGTGTTTCCAGTCGAATATGCCGGGTGTACTGCGTCTCCCCGTATGCCGGCTGACCCGCGAGCCATTTCCAATCCACGAAACTCTCGCCGATGTGCGGATCGACCGTCAGGTAGCCGACCCCGAGCGACGTGAGGTTTTGGAAGAAGTGCGTGCCCTGCGAGGGGATCACGCAGAAATCTTTCAGGTTGGTTTCGATGATCAGTTGTGCCGTCGAAATCTGCTCCCAGCTGACGGGGATGCCCAGGAATCGATCGGCGCTGCCCCAACGTCCGGGACCAATCAGGATGGACGCGCGGTCTTCCTGCAGAAGTTGGTCGTTGATGCGGGCGACTTCGTCTGCGATCTCGCGGGTCCGCGTGTTGTCGAACGCATCGGGTTTGACGTAAACCACGTCGCTGACACCTTCGACTTTGCCGTTACCCAATGCCCGATCGGAATAGCAGATGAGCGAATCGCGATCGACTTCATCGACCGTGACGTCGGCGAATTCTTCCTGGACGATGATGGGGCGGATTTGCAGGAATCCGAATTCCATCGGCGTGGTGCCCATGTCCACGGCGAATTCCATTTCGATCGGACCCGCCATCCCCTCGCTGCCGAGTTTGAGAAGCGTTCGCAGAATCTCTGCCAACGGAAATTTGTTGGCTTTGAGCACATGTGCGAAGGTGACGACGCGCGGTCCGTCGCGGCGGAGGCCATCGTAAATGCGGTCGTTCTCGGCGCTGTACACCGAACCAAGGGGTGCGAGCGTACCGTCACTCTCAGCCACGTCGAGATCGAGCAGCATCAGGTTGGCGGCAGCATCGTCGGTTGGATAGATCTCCGGACGACTGGTGTCGAGGGCGAAGAACTTGCGCTGCGAACTGGCGAGAAGGTCTTTGGTTGTCGGGAACTGCGGTAGCAACTCCGGATGCGCCGGTGAGAACATCAAGGTTTGTCCGCCTTCGACCACCGTCTTGCCGAGGCCGAGCGCCACCGATGCGATGCCTTCCGAAGCCGTCACACTGCCTTGCGGATAGAAGTTGTACGAACGCGCCACCCCAGAAAACGTGGGGTAGAAGCGGTGTTCGTGATTGCTGCCGACGAGTTCCTGGAGGATGACGGCCATCCGTTCCTGCTCGACGTTTCGCCCGGTGGCTTCGAGATAGCGTTTGGCACTTTGAAAGAACGTCGATGCGTACACGCGCTTGATGGCGTCGCAGAGTTGATCGAGACGCACCGAGATGTCCGGGTGGTTGTTCTGGATCATGTGCGTTTCGTAGACGCCGGCGAAAGGCCGTCCCTGCGAATCTTCAAGCAGGCTGCTGGAGCGGACGGCCAACGGGTATCGCACGAAGCGCAGGAACGCGGCGAGGTCTTTGTAAATCTCGCGGGGCAGCCGGGCGGCGAGGAACATCTGGGTGATGCGGGAGTCGGGTACATCTTCGGCCACAAACCCGCGCAGGCTGTTTTCGTCGAGAAACGTATCGAAGACATCGGTGCCCAACGTGGCGCTGTTGGGGACGAATACTTTCGCCTCTTCGAATTTTCGAACGAGGCCGTGATGCCGCAACAACGCGTTGACGAACGCCAATCCGCGCGCTTTTCCACCGATGGACCCGCCGCCGATTCTTGTGAAGCTGCTGGTCGTGTCGAACTTGCGCGGTGAGAAGTCGGTGATGACGCCGGTCTGCGACTTTGCGCGGAACTCCGAAAGCTCGGTGATCAGATACTCGCGCATTGTCGCGACGTCTTTGAAGTCTGAGACTTGTGTGGGGCGCAGGCGGGCAGCGAGGTCGAACTCCGTCCGGGCCATCAACCAATTGCTGAAATGGTTGTGGTGGGCGTGAAACGAGATGGATTCGTCCGGGACGCGGGCGATGCCTTCTTCAAGTTCCTGGAGCGTTCGCGCTCGACCGACTTCCGCACCGTCACCGGTCTTGAACACGAAGTCGCCGAATCCGAGATTGCTTAAGAGAAATTCGCGAAGCCGTCGCATGAGATTGCGCGAGCGCTTCCGCACAAAATAAGCCCCCAGCTCACCTGCCGGCGAGGCGTAATGTTCTTCGGACGATTGCAGCAAAACGGGCAGGTGGGGGTTGGCAGCCCGAGCGCGACGGGCCAACTCCAGGCCTGCATTGGGGTCCAGCTCGCCGTTACGCGGAAAACGCACGTCCGAAATCAAACCGAGCAGGTTGTCTTGATATCGCGAGCAAAGCGCCCAGGCGTCTTCAAACGTTTCGGCCAGCAGGATGCGCGGCCGAGCCCGCATGCGCAGCAGTCGGTGCATCATGTTGACGCTGTCGGTGATCAATGCCTGGGTCAGCTTCATCACCTCGGTGTAGATCAGCGGCAGGAATGATGAGTAAAACCGAATCGAATTCTCGACGAGGAGGATCACGCGCACGTCGCCTTCGCGGGTGTCGTGTTCGACGTTGAGCTTGTCCTCGACGAACTTGATGATCGCGAGGAGGATCTTGGTGTCGCCGTCCCAGACGAAAACCTTGTCGACTGCCGACCCATCCTTGATGCCCGGTTGGCGCATGATCGAGCGCGGTTCGTCGGCGAGCACGACGATGGGCAGGTCGGGATGCTTTTCGCGGATCGCTTCCGACAGCGCGACGACGCTGAGGTCGCCGAGTCGGGTCATGGTGATGACGAGGTCGACCTTGTGGTCTTTGATGAACGCCAGCGCTTCGCTGCCGGTGGACACCCGCGAGACGCGCGGGGCGCTGCTGAGGTTCATGTCGAGATATTCGCTGGTGATCAGTTCGCTGAGCAAGCCGTCCTCTTCGAGCACAAACGACTCGTAGAGGCTGCAGACCAAGAGCACATGCTGCACGCGAAACGGCATGAGCGTGTGAAACCCGCAGAAATAACGGCTGAGATCGTCGCGGCTTGCTTGTTGATCGAGTTGACTCATAAAGCGACTCAACAGATTCGAGGTTGCGTGGCTGGCAGCGGTTATAGTCTATCGCCGGGCGAAGATTCGCCAAGCATTGGGTCGCTGCGATCGTTGTCCAACAAAAAAGAGGGTGAAGCCTTCGCTCCACCCTCGTTGAATTTGCATGAATTCAAGTGCCGAGCGACGGGTTAGACGACACCCTGATCGATCATGGCATCGGCGACTTTGATAAAGCCAGCGATGTTGGCGCCGTTGACGTAGTTGCCTGGGGTACCGAATTTTTCGGCGGTGTCCAGGCAGTTGCGGTGGATGTTCTTCATGATTTCGTGGAGCTTCTTGTCCACTTCTTCACGCGACCAAGCCAACCGCATGGCGTTTTGCGACATTTCCAATCCACTCGTTGCGACACCGCCCGCGTTGGCGGCTTTGCCCGGACCGTAGAGCAGTTTGCTCTCGATAAAGACGTTGACCGCGTCGGGCGTGCTGGGCATGTTCGCGCCTTCTGACACGCATTGGCAGCCGTTCTTGACGAGGTTGTTGGCGTCTTCGAGATTCACTTCGTTCTGCGTCGCACACGGAAGAGCCACGTCACACTTGACCTGCCACAGCGGGTTGCACTTGGCGCTCGACGATGTGTCTTCGTAGTGGGCGTGCGAGTATTGATCTTTGTACTCGCGGATGCGTCCACGACGTGCGTTCTTGAGCTGCATCACAAACGCGAGTTTCTTTTCGTCGATGCCTTCTTCGTCCACGATGAATCCGGACGAGTCGGAGAAGGTCAGCACCTTGCCGCCGAGTTGCAGGACTTTTTCAGCCGCATACTGGGCGACGTTTCCCGAACCGGAGATGACGACCTTTTTGCCCTTGAATGATTCGCCCTGGGTCTTAAGCATTTCTTCGGCGAAGTACACGCAGCCGTACCCGGTTGCTTCCGGACGAATGAGGCTGCCGCCCCAATTCAAACCCTTGCCGGTGAGGACGCCCTCGAAGCTGTTCTTGAGTTTTTTGTATTGGCCAAAGAGGTAACCAATTTCGCGACCTCCCACGCCGATGTCGCCGGCTGGCACGTCGGTTGAAGCGCCAATGTGGCGGAAGAGTTCGCTCATAAAGCTCTGGCAGAAGCGCATGACTTCGTTGTCGGTCTTGCCCTTGGGGTCGAAGTCCGAACCGCCCTTGCCGCCGCCCATGGGAAGCGTGGTCAGAGCATTTTTGAAGACCTGCTCGAAGCCGAGGAATTTGATGATGCCGAGGTTGACCGACGGGTGGAAACGAAGCCCGCCCTTGTAGGGTCCGATGGCGCTGTTGAACTCCACGCGGAAACCGCGATTGACCTGCACGTTACCCTTGTCGTCCAACCAGGGGACGCGGAACATGAGCTGCCGTTCGGGTTCGACGATCCGCTCAAGGATGCTTTTCTGCCGGTACATCGGATCTTCGTCGAGCACCGGAATAAGGGATTCAACAACTTCGTGGACCGCCTGATGGAACTCCCGTTGTTCGGGGTTCTTGGCGGTCACTTCGGACATGAATGAATCAAGTACATTTGCCATGAGACTGCTCCTGCCTCGAAAGGCCGATCAAGAACTGGCGGCGTCATTTTGGGGCGACACCGCGGAGCCCTGTTTTATGGTTGGCCAACCGCTGCTCTGGCTGACGGAAATCGCGATCTGGGTGGACGATAGCTCTAAATTCAGACAAGCAAGTTACGTGCCAAAACGGTAAAAATCACAGCCGTTTCAGGATCGCCTTTACACCCATCCTCTCAATCGGCAGGCCTCGGCAACGCGTTCGACAGCCAGCAGGTAGGCTGCCAACCGCATCGGTCCCTCGACGCGCTTGTTCTCAGCATAAACCGCCACGAAAGCTTCCTTCATTCG
>JAUIEW010000283.1 GCA_030429365.1 Phycisphaerae bacterium | reverse complement strand
CTCGCCGCGATCCAGGAGGAGAACATCTCCGTATTCATGGCCATCCCCAGCATGCATGGGGCGCTGCTGCGGCTAAAGTCAGCGCCCGACGATTTGTTTAAGAACGTGTTCCTGCTTGGCAGCGGCGGCGAGCCGTTGGCTGAGAATATTTTTGCGGGCTATAAGAAGCGATTCAACGCACGGCTTTTGCAAGGGTATGGTCTGACTGAGACGTCGCCGGTGTGCACGTTGGAACTTCCGCACCGGCAGCGCGATGGTTCAATCGGTAAACCGATTCGCAATGTGCAGATTCGGATCGCTGATGAAAAAGGTGCGGATGTACCGCAAGGACACGAAGGCGAAATCTGGATCAAGGGGCCCAACGTGATGAAGGGGTATCGCGATGATCCGGAATCGACCGCCAACGTGTTGACGGGTGACGGATGGTTCAAGAGTGGTGATGCCGGCAAGATCGATGACGATGGGTTTGTCTATATCACCGGGCGGATCAAGGAGATGCTCATCGTCGCGGGCGAGAATGTCCATCCGCGCGAGATTGAGTCTGTGCTCGAACAGCATCCAGCCGTCGCGGAAGCAGGGGTAATCGGCATGAACGATCCGAGTCGCGGGGAAGTGCCGGCTGCCTTCGTGACGCTTGAGGAAGGGGCTTCGGCGACCGAGGTTGAGCTTCGCGATCATGCCCGAAAGAGCCTGGCTGGTTTCAAAGTGCCCAAGCAAATCCGCATCCTCGACGAGCTACCGCATGGGGCGACAGGCAAGCTGCTACGGCGGAAGCTCGCGGATTATCTGTAACATTATGTTATTATTGGGTTTGTGTCGCTTCGTTCTGCTCGTTTCGCCGGATCTTGTCAGTTTTCAGGCGGTACTGTAGACTGCTGGGCTCGCTGTGAGAAGTGTGTCGCAGCCGTGCTGCGCTGGATGTGCGGTTTCAAGGATGAGGTCTTGGGCGTATGGGTCAGTCGATCGACAAAGAGTTGCTTGAGATCCTTGCTTGTCCGGAATCGCATGCGTCGCTGGTACTGCATGACGGGTGGCTTTACTCGAAGGATGAGAAGACCCGTCGGCGTTATCCGGTTCGCGATGGGATTCCGATCATGTTGATCGACGAATCCGAAGTGGTTGATGAAGGCGAGTTCCGTCGTGTGATGGAATCCGCTGGCAAATAGAATTCTGAATTTCTGGTCGGATGTATGGAATGACGGCCAGTCGAGTTTTGGTGCAGACCGTTTAGACAGGTGATTGAAGATTCATGGCATTTAACAAGCGCAACAACAACGACGATTCAAGCGGCGGCAACAAGAAGTTCGGCTTCCACACGGCCCATCGATTTCCGAATCGACGCGGTAAGGACTGGGAAGGTCCGGTGGTCGACTACAAGGAAGTTGATTTGCTGCGCAAGTTCATGACGACCAGTGCCAAGATGATGACGCGCAAGCGTGCTGGCACGAGTTCGCAGGAACAGCGTGCGTTGAAGGAAGCCATCAAGCAGGCGCGTTTCATGGCGCTGCTTCCTTACACCAGCACCTAGTCGCTGTCGACCAACACAATCGAAGTGAACCATTCAAACCGCGCTCTCAGAACGAGGGTGCGGTTATTTGTATGCGCAGACCAGTTTGGCCGACGGAAAGTAGTGGCTGAGGATCTCGGTCAATTGCTTGCCCGCCAGCCCCATGCCAAGCGCTCCCATCTGACACAAGCCCGCACCATGTCCCCATCCCAGACCGTGTAGCGTGATCGATTCCAACTCGCCCGATTCATCTTGGCTTTTTTCGACGGCGAATGCACTGCTGTAAAGAAATCCGGGGTGCAGCGCGTGGCGGATGTTGTATTCGGGCGAGATGATGGTTTGATGCGGCGCGCCTTGCGTGTCGAGCCAATCGATTTGAACGTTCTGCGCCCGGCCGGAGACACCGCGCTTGGTGACGGTGAGGTCGACGAGTTTCGAAAGGCCTGCAAGCTGCGAAACGCGACGCGACAAACCCCGCTCCAGTTCGTCGCGTGATTGCGTCACCGACCAGCGAAAATAATTGTCCGGCTCATCGACATGCCCCAGATACTTGGAGTGCACTTCGGGCGGAACGAAACTGGGGCTGCAGTAGACATGGGGAGCCAGCTGCTCTCCGGCGCGCAGATACGTATCAAATCCCTGTTCGGTCGTCGGGGTGAATGCAGCCACCGGTTGCGCATCGACCGCATCGATGATGGATTCGACACACGGTTTGGAATCACCCCACACGCTCTCGGGCGTTTCTGAAATTCCGCCGCAGTTTTTTGAATAGACCGCATCGACCACGCGGTTGTCACCATCGAGCAAGACCAGCCCACGTGATTCGCCGACCGCCCGCCACGCCGCCCCGCTCGTGTTGGCGATGCCTTGATAGCGCTGGCAGCAATCGTCGTTGCAGCGGTCGAACGGGTCGTCATCGTGCTTGGATTCGGACATCGCGAGGAGCCAGGATCGTGCGACAACGCACTGGGCTTTGAGAAACTCGACTGGGCAGGCGCCGCTCATCTCAGCCGTAATGACGCCGGCGAGATATGTTTCGAGCGGTAAGGTGTTGATCAGGATTAGACCGGTCGGGTGTGCGAGAATCTCTGCCGAACCCGCCAGCGCCTGATCGCAGCGTTTTTGCCAGTGAAACCCTCGGCCGGCGATGATGTCGTGCACGACCATGGCGTCGTCGGCTGAGGTGCTTGGTTCCAGCGGTTCAATGGTGACGGTTGTTTCTGCGGTGACCGTTTCGTCGCCGGCAGAGACGACCACCTTTCCACCGGTCAGCGTCAGACCGATCTTGGTCTTGGTGAATTCACCGATGCGGAATCCGTCGGCGAAAACGTGATGGGGTTGGTCGGGTATGTCGATGCGGATGAACTTCTGGGCGTCCTGTTTGAGGATGATGCCGACGCGCACCGATGGTTCGGTATCGGCTTGAATCGTCCATTCGCGTACGTTTGGTTGCGGGGTCTGTTGGTTGGACATCTTGGGTTCCACGTTGTTCGATCGAAACTCTGATTGGCGACGGTTGTAAATGTTGGCTTATAGCAGTTGCCGGTTCGGTTGGCGACTGTGCGATCGGGTGTTTAGAATAGCGATCTATGAGTCGCCGAAACAAGCCAGCCGTCCAACGTTACCACGATCGGGTTGCCCGCCGTTACGACGCGTCGTACGACGATGCGTATTGGCGGTTTCATGATGCCCTGACCTGGGATTATCTCAAACCGCACCTGCCAGCCGATTTGTCGATGCCGGTACTCGATCTCGGATGCGGGACGGGCAAGTGGGGGCTGAAGCTTTTGACGAGCGGGTACAGCGTGGCCTGCGTGGATATTTCCGGTGCAATGATCGGGAAAGCCAAGCTGGCGGTGGAGGAGCAGGGGCGAATCGATCGTGCGGAGTTTTTTCAAGCCGACCTCTGCGACCTAAGTGAGCTCGCCGACGAACGGTATTCGTTTGCGGTGGCGATGGGGGACCCGATCGGCTGCACCAGCAAACCGGGTCGGGCGCTGAAGGAAATCAAGAAGAAGCTGATCCCCGGTTCCATCCTGATTGCGACGCTCGACAACAAACTCGGCGCGCTCGATTACTATCTCAAGGAAGGTTCGCCAAAACAGATGTCCGACTTCATTCGAACGGGCAAGACGCATTGGCTGACCAAGGACAAGGAAGAGCAATTCGATATTCACACCTTCACACCGCACGAAGCCAAGTCGCTGTTTGAGACGGCTGGCTACGAAGTGCTGGAAATCCGCGGCAAGACGATCCTGAATTTCAACCAGAAAGCGTTTCGCGGCCTGCTGGACGATTCGAAGAACCGGTTGGAGTGGATGCGGGTTGAAAAAAAGCTAAGCCGCGATCCCGATGCGGTGGCGCGGGCAGGGCATTTGCAGATTGTTGCGAAAGTGCCGAGCCGCTAACATGGCGTTGGCAATCAAGTCGCATATGAGCGATCCGCTCAGCCGCGGTGATTGAACTCTAAAAAAATGAATAACTGGACCAGGTGGTCGGCAGTGCGCGCGTTCGCACTTGCCGCATTGTGAAAGGAAGCATTTATGCTCAATCAACTGCTGTCGAAAACGATGCGAATGTTTGGAATCGGTATCCTGCTCGTCGGTCTTGCGGGGTGTGACATCTTCCCCGACGGCGACGGCGGTAATGACAGCGAAAACAGTAAGCGCATCGACATCGCGTCTGAAGAATGAGCGGACGGCAATGTCGAGTCTGCATTGAATTCACTGATTCCGAAGTCCTCTGATTGACGAAGAGTTTCGCAACATACGCGTTGGCTGCATGCACCGACGCGCACGCATAGAAGGCAACAACGATGGGTTGTACCGAAGCGCTTGCCAGTGAAGGCCTCATTGCCCGGCGGATGCCCGGGTTTGAGGTGCGCCCCCAGCAGCTCGAAATGGTCGAAGAAGTGGCGCGGGCGTTTGATGAGCGCGAGCATTTGCTCATCGAAGCCGGGACCGGTGTGGGCAAGAGTTTTGCTTACTTACTTCCGGCAATCGAACGCGTGACGGAATATGGCGATCGGGTGGTGGTGTCGACGCACACGATCGCGCTTCAGGAGCAGCTGTTCGAGAAAGACATTCCATTTCTGGCGTCGGTGTTGCCCGATGAATTTTCGTCGGTTCTGGTCAAAGGCCGCTCGAACTACATCGGGCTTCGGCGTTTGGCCCAGGCGAGTCGGCGTCAGGATCTGCTCTTTCAATCCCGCGAACACGTTGAATCGCTCTGGCAGATAGAGGATTGGGCGTACAAGACGACCGATGGTTCGCTGGCCGACCTCCCCGTCGCTCCACCGTATCCGGTTTGGGAGCGGGTTAAGAGCGAACACGGCAACTGCATGGGGCGGCGGTGCAATTACTACGACAAATGTCATTACCAGCAGGCACGTCGTCGGGCGCGTCATGCGAAGCTTCTGGTGGTCAATCACGCGCTCTTCTTTGCAGACCTCGCGCTGCGGCGGGCGGGCGCGGGCGTGCTTCCGGATTATGATTTTGCGATTCTCGACGAAGCCCACACGATCGATTCGGTTGCGGGCGATCACTTCGGTATTCACCTGACGAGTTCGCAGATTCGATACCTGTTGACCAGCCTCTACAACGATCGCACCAAACGCGGTTTGCTCGCAGGTTTCCATGCGGAGTCAGCCGTCCGCGCCGTGCGTGCGGCCTATGACAGCATGGAGCAGTTCTTTGACGAGTTGCGCAATTGGCAGCGCAGTCATGGCCGCTCCAACGGGCGCCTGGTTGAACCGCCGCCGGTGCGCAATGGGCTCAGTGATGCGCTTCGGGAATTGAATCGGCGGCTTCGGGCCGTTCGCAGCCAGATCGAAGAAGAAGAGGATCGTTTCGAGATCAACGCCCACATGGATCGTGTCAGCAGTTTCGCGGAATTGTTGGAAGAGACGATCGAGCAGCAACACGACGACTGGGTCTACTGGGTCGAGCTTGAAGATCGTCGCGACGGGCGGGTTGCGCTGCATGGTCGCCCCATTGATGTCGCCGCATCGCTCAAAGATACGTTGTTCAGCACGGTGCCGAGTGTGGTGTTGACCAGTGCGACGTTGACGGTTAAGCCGGGCGATGGCTTTGGCTACATGCGCGATCGGCTCGGCTTGTCGGATGTGTCGCAAGCCGCGCTGGGGTCGCCTTTCGACTATGCCGAACAGGTGAAGGTCTACGTTGAAAAGGACATGCCCGAACCGTCATCGAGCGACTATGCGCACGCGGTGTGCGAGCGCATCGAAAAGTACATCAAGATGACGGACGGCAGAGCGTTTGTGCTGTTTACCGGCTACGACCTGATGAACCGCTGCGCCGAAGCGCTGGCCGACTTCTTCGCCGATCTCGACATCGAACTCTTG
>JAUIEW010000282.1 GCA_030429365.1 Phycisphaerae bacterium | reverse complement strand
TCCACTCAACGGCGCACGCCTGACGAATTCGACGGGCAAGGATTTACCGCAGGGCCCGATCACCGTGCTTGATGATGGCGGTTATGCCGGTGACGCTCAGATCGACCACTTCCCACCCGGGCAATCGCGGCTTCTGAGTTATGCGGTGGACCTGGACATGCGTGTGGATGCGACGAAGTTGAATTCGACCGACACGCTTCAAACCGGCAGCCTGATCAACGGCGTATTGATTCTCAAACGAAAGCTCGCCCACACGCAGGTCTACGCGTTGGAAAACAAGGGCGGCCACAAAAAAACGCTGGTCATCGAGCATCCTCGAATGGCGAATTGGGAGTTGGTCGATTCGGCGAAACCGTTTGAGACGACCGAGGCCATGTATCGCTTCAAGACCAAAGTCGATGCCGGCGCGTCGAGTGAGTTCAAGGTGACGCAGGAGTATGTCCGCGACGTTCAGATGGCGCTGATGACAACCGATGCCGAACGGATCGAGTTCTTCATCCGAGCGAAAGAGATCCCAGACAGGGTACGCGACGCGCTTGAAAAAGCCGTTCAACTCAAGCAAATCCTGAGCACAACCCAGATGAACCTTCAGCAACACCGCGACCACATTGAAAACATCACGCGCGAACAGGAACGCATCCGCGACAACATGAAGTCGGTCAAGCAAAACAGCGAGTACTACACCCGCCTGCTGACCAAACTGAACGATCAGGAAACAACTATTGAAGAGGTGCAGGCCACCGTCGCCAAGTTGCAGAAAGACGCCAACCAGCAACGCCAGGCGCTGACTGATTACCTGAATGACCTAACGGTGAAGTAAACGTAGGGTGGGCCGTGCCCACCATGTCGTTGGCGCTCAAACTGCGGTGGGCATGGCCCACCCTACACGTAGTCTTCGTACCAGACTTTGATGGTTTCGAGGAATTGTTCGGTTGAACTACCGCGGCTAAAGGCTTCGCGGACGCGTTTGCACTTGGGATGGTGCGAAGCGTAGCGGACGCCGAACTTGCCCATGAGTTTGCCAGCTTTCTCGCGTCCGTGCAGCTTGGCCGTTTCTTCGAAATGCTGAATGATCGTGTCGCGCTGCTCCGCGATGGCTGGACCTTTAAGGTCAACCGCGTCGCATTCGCCGCGCGCGAGCGCCAGGCACTGATTGAAGATCCACGGGTTGCCCATCGATCCCCGTGCGATGGTCACACCATCGACGCCGGTCTCCTCCATCATGCGAATGCAGTCGTCGGCAGTGAACAAGTCGCCGCTTCCAAGCACGGTGCGCGATCCGGCATGCGCTTTGACCCGCGCGAGAAACCGCCAATCACTCGGACCGCGATAACGCTGCTCCACCGAGCGCCCGTGAACCGTGATTGCCGACACGCCCAACGAAAACGCGAGGTCGAAAATCTCGAAGAAGCTGCGCTCGCTGGCAGCAGACTCATCTAAACCGCGACGCATCTTCAACGTGACCGGACACCGATCCCCCACCGCATCGACGACGTTGCGAACAATGGCCGCGGCTGTCTCGGGTTCGGATAACAGGAACCCGCCTCGACAACGATTTTGCGCTTTCGGCGCGGGGCATCCGAAGTTGATATCGATGACGTCATAACCAGCCGTCACCATGCGATCGGCGGCTGGTCCGAATGTGGTCGGATCACCGCCCATAAGCTGCGCCCCGACCGGGTGATCGTCGGGCTCAACGGTCAGCAATTTGCGCTGCCAAGGTCCGTCGTGAAGCACCGAACGATCCAACACAACCTCATTGACGCAGTAGTCCGCACCGTGCGAGCGGGCAACTCGGCGCATCGCCAGGTCCGTGTAACCGCTCAACGCGGCTTGCACAAACGGATGGGCGACGGCAAGCGGTCCGATACGCAGCGCCCCTGAAATGCTTGATTTTGCCGTATCACACGGTCGAATCATCATTTATCCACCGACAATCGTGTCCGCCCTTGATTCCGCAAAGACGTTTTGGATCCACAGTCTCACCGTTGCCCCCGGCTCACGGTTGACCCCGGCCTACCGAGACCAGTATCATAAGGAAAATCGGGCAATGCGGCGATTCAGACCGGAGTGGAGAACCTCTGATTCGCCGACAGATGGCGGATGTGGGGAAGCACAACCGCAGAGAGAGACATTCACCGGGCAAGATCGCGGTGTCAATGTGTCTCTTTTTTTGTAGCCGGGCATGGGCGTTCTTTGTTGAGAACAGGGTTACAAACGCAATCTCATTAACTGAGGGGAATGAACAGATGAAGTTGCTTTCATGCAAGACAAGCATGGTGATGGGGGCATTCGCCGCCGCGACGCTCCTGGCCGCACCAGCACATGCCACGGTGACTTTGGGGCATGTGGATGATTTTCAAGACGGGACGACGCAGTCGTGGGCAGGTGGGTCAGCCCCGACCAACATCCCAACCGGCGGACCAGCCGGCGCTGGCGATCAGTATCTCCAATTGTCGTCCACAGGCACCAAGCCCATTGGCTCCAAGAATGAAGATCAGTGGATCGGCGACTTGACCGGTGCGGGCGTGACCTCCATCGAAGCCGACGTCGCCAACTTCGGTTCGACGGACTTGGAACTCCGCGTGCTGGCGATCGAGAGTGGATTCGCGTCGCAGTACACGTCGACGACAACGATCACCGTCCCGGCTGGTGGGAACTGGATTCATGTCGTTTTCGACCTGACTGCACCGAACATGACGCTTGTCGGAGGCGCGACGCCGGATGTCGCAACCGCCCTTTCAAGCGTTCAGACTTTTCTGATTCGTCATCAGCCTGGCGCACCTGCAGGTGTTGCAGGCGCTCCGTCGGTCGTGGGGCAGCTTGGCATCGACAACATCACCGCCACACCAGAACCAGCTACATTGGGTCTACTGGCACTTGGCGGAATTGCAGCTCTGCGTCGTCGTTCGAATCGCTAAGCCGTTCGAAACGCTAAGCCAACGACAGCCGTACAGAGCCAACAGTCATCAAAAACAAACGCGGCACGATCGAAGCATATCGATCGTGCCGCGTTTTCATATCTGCTCATTGATGTCTTAGGGCACTGCTTCCATCGCACTTGGTGAGCGCCTCAACATAGGCATCGTATCCATCCGCCCCCTTTGCGACCGGCTTGACCCGCTGGGCCATGAAGTACTTTGATGTGATCTTCATGATGTTGGACGCATGCTCTTCTTTGGTATTCACCCAGCGGACAGCTTGATTGAGAGCGTTCGCATCATGTTGGCCCGACAACTGGGTGATGTTCTTGGTTGCTTTTTCAATCGTCGCCAGATCTTCCTTCATGTGAGCGACGCGGGCCGCATCGTCATAAATGCCGCAAGGAACCTGACAATGGGCGTCGGCGACTTGTGTGCGCACGTTCATCGCCACCATCGTCGTCCCCAATACCACACACCCCACCGTTGCCAACGCCATCATCTGTCGCTTCATCAGAGAGTCTCCTTATAGAGTTCGATAACTGGTCGCACGGAGTATTTAGTAATCCGCGACTGCAAGTAGATCATTCATGGCCAGGCCTTCAGGACCTCAAGCGAGGTCCATCGGCTTCTGACGCATCTACGATTTTGATTCGCGTCCCAGGATGACGCAACTCTTTCCCTTTTTCTCCTTCGTTAACTTCACGCGAGCGAGTTCGGCGACCGGCAAATCAAAATCGCCTTTCAGGAAATCAAAGCGTTGCGCATCCATCAAAAAAAATGTCCGCGGGTTGGTCGTGATCATGTCGCCCATTTTGTTTGCCGCAGCCTGCAGAAGTTCGACCGGCATTTCGCTGCGACTGGTTCGCATTGATGCGACTTCGACCGGCGTGAACAACCGCTCGATCCGCAGGTCAGCATAAAACGGAAACCGCGCATCCACCCGCCCATCCACCAACACAACTTTATCATCTGAGGTTACACCAAGACCGTGTAACGCGGTGGTCACAGCCTCGATCCGTTGATCATTGGAATCCATGTGGGCCGCTCCACCCCAGCCAGCCGCCAACATCACCGGTCCGCTCGCGATCAGCAGCACCAAACTCGCCACCCGCTTGTCGATTCGATACGCGATCGCAGCACCACACCAGCAGAACGCGATCAAGCCGACCACGACATAAAGCGTCGAAGGTGAAACGAAGCTCTTGCCTTTCAAATTCGAAATGCCAACGAAGACCAACGCGATGATGACGATCACGCAGATGTCGCAAAACGCGTTCACGATCCGTTTGGGATAGGCCAACGCGTCAAAATACATCCGCTCGACGACAGGGACCATCATCAAAACAAACGGCGGAATGATGGACGCGACATAGTGAGGCCGTTTGAACGACGAGAGGCTTAAGAAAAACAATCCCCAGATCGCCCATGCAAAAAGGAATCCTAGCGCGTGCTTTCGATGGGCGTAGGGTTTGAGGAAGACTGCGATCGCACCTTCCCCAAGAAAAAGGGCGAACGGTGCGACGAACCCGAACACGATCGGGATGTAATACCAAAACGGCATCGCCCGATCGTCCATCTCGCCGGAGAACCGTCCCATGTATTCGGCTTGCCAGAGCGACAACACGCCGTCGACATTCAGATAGACATAGAGCGGCCAGGCTCCGCAGATCAACAGAAACAGCAAGATGCCCGGAATCGAAAGCAATGACGGGATGGCCTTCAATTGATCGATCCAACTGAGATTCCGCGCGGTGACGCCTACCTCCGCATCGGTCTCGAGCGCTTCGCCGGCATTCATCGTCGCGGGTCGCAAGAACACCCAATAGATAAACAGGGGCGGAGCGATGATCATCAGCGGTAGCGGCATCTTGGCCATCATCGCCATCGCGAACGATGCGTAGAAACCGATGAGCCATCTCCCGCTGACTTTGGGTTCTTCACACGCCCGCCAGAAGCAAGCGAACGACAGCGTGATGAAAAGGGTCAACGTCATCTCGATGAGCGCGCTGTGGCTGAAGTAAATCGTCGCGACGCTGACAGCGGCCATCCATCCCGCCAACCGCCCCGCTCGGTCGCCATACATGCGCCGCCCCATCCAGGCGATGACCAGCACATTCAGCACTGCCGCCAACGCCTGAGGCAGTCGAGCCGCCAACTCCGACACCGGTTCGACGCCGCGAACGCCATCGACAACCACCGACGACGCGGCGATCAGCCAGATGCCCAGCGGTGATTTGCGGACGCGGGATTGATCTTGAAACCTGGGGATTAACCAATGCCCTTCTTCGATCGCCTGCCGGGCGCATTGGGCGTTGATGCTTTCGTGATCGCCAAGTCGCGGGCCCGCATGGATGCCCCACCCGCACATGACGGCTGCGAAGATGATGAGAAATGCCTTGGATGTGAAAAATGAATTCCGTTTCACGCTCAATCCATCCGTTGATCTGAACGCCCCATCCGGGGGAACAAAAATAGCTGGCGCTCCATATTCAAAACAACGCAGTCTAACACAGACCAAAACGATCTGTCGATGATTCGTCCTTACCGATCTTATTCATTTTTACTTGCAATCCACCCCCTTGTGGGCTATCCCCTCGACGTTTACGCTATCGGTTCACAATGACGAACGGGCCCGCAATGTCGCTTGGGCCCGGCTGATTCGGCTCCTTCATCAAACAGTTGGCAAAAACCTAAGTTGGCAAATTCATAAGTTGGCAGAAACTTAAATGACCAGTCCGGATCTTCAACATCAACAGAAGGAAAGCTGGGGTTCAAAAGCCGGTGTAATCCTCGCCGTCGCAGGGTCGGCTGTCGGGCTTGGAAACTTCCTTCGCTTTCCCGGGACAGCCGTCAACAACGGCGGCGGCGCCTTCATGGTGCCATACATCATCAGCTTTCTAATTCTGGGCATCCCCATCGTCTGGTGTGAATGGACCATGGGCCGCCTCGGTGGTCGCT
>JAUIEW010000281.1 GCA_030429365.1 Phycisphaerae bacterium | reverse complement strand
TTGAAGGGTGATCTTGAATTTATCGTTCAAAAAGCAATTCAAAAGAATCTCGAAGATCGCTACCAAACCGCAGAGGAACTGGGAACCGACATTCGGCGTTTTCTGTCAGGACGCCCCATCACGGCGCGCAGGCGAAGTGTCGGGTATGTCACGCGCCGATTCCTATCGCGCCAACGGGTTCCGGCGATCGGTGCGGTTGTCGTGCTCTTTGCACTGGTGCTTGCGGGATGGGCAAAATACGAGAAGGATCAATCGGCCAAATCTCATGCCCAGTCCATCGCGTCATTGGCATTGCCATTTGATCGCCGCACAATGGCAATCCGCTTGAGTGACACCGACATATCTGATGTGTTCGGTGCGCGCTCCACGCCGGCCGACGAAGTCTTGAGCGAAGAATCTGCGATCGACCTGATGCTTGGGACGCATTCGATCCGAGATGCAGACTACGAAGACGCCGTGAAATCGCTGCTACGTTTGAAGGCATCAGTGGAAAAAGAAGGCACAAAGCGACCCGAATTCCATATAAGCGTCCTGAAGTGCTTGGCATACGTCTACAATATCACGTATCGAAATTTGGATTCTTCCAAGATGCGAGCGAAGATCTGCGACATCACCCAGTTCATTCATGGACCGAACTCTGTTGAATCGGCGATTGCGAAACGAGATCTGGCGCGTTCGAAGATCACGATAGGCCAACTCGCGGAGTCACGCACCATGCTCGATGAGTCTCAGTCCATTCTTGAACACGAGCTTGGCCCGGAACACGAAGAGTACAGACTCGCCCAACTCGACCGGATCATCCTGGAAGCTGCGGACGGCAACGCAGACAAAGCCATCGAGTTGAGCTATGAATTACTGGCACGCGCCGAAGGAAGCACGGACATTCGGAACCTTCCCATCTACCACATGACAGCTGTGTTATTGACGGGGCAGATGCAATTTGATGAGGCTCAGCGGGTACTGAATCTGGCGGCCGATCTCCTCGGCGACAACAGACCGAATTTGAGCACAAAGGCGAAGCACCAGGCCAACGTTGGGTACCTGAAAGTCAAACGCGGCGATTACACGGAGGGAATTGCCGACCTTGAGGGAGCACTGGATTTGCTGCTGGTAAACTTTGCTGGTCAACATGCCGGATTCGTAGCCAACGTGATGTTGCGACTTGCAGGGGCCCATTGGCTTCGCGGCGATTACGCGTCAGCCGAATCGGTCGCACGCGAACTGCTCGCGACATTCGAATCCTCCGACCCGAGAATCGAATCCGCATTGGGGAAGTCCACAAGGAACAGTCTCGCGGTCATCTTGCGCGATAGTGGCAAATGCGCAGAATCGTTGCCACTGCTCTTGACTTCGTTGGAATCTGCCGAAGCAACCCTGGGGCCAAACCATATATACACAAGCAATGCCCATATCAATCTTGCAAAGCTCTACCTCCGCACTGGAGAGTTGGATCTCGCAGAAACACACGCCCTGCGCAGCCAGGAAATACGTAGGCAGCACCTCGACAACGATCATCCAGATCACTGCGAAACGGATCTTGTGCTCGCTCAGATACACGCCCAACGCGACCCACTCGAAGTCGACGCGAATGAATTCGAGGAAGCAATCGCGTGCAGGATTGAGACACTTGGCGGTGACCATGCACTGGTGGCCGAATCGCGTCTCGCTCTGGCGGAGTGCTTGCTTCTGGAGAATCGCCTGGATGATGCCCGCGCTCAATGGGTGTTGGCCGGAGAGATTCTACGCCAACATGAAATTCTCAAGACGCATAAGTCTTGGCAGACCCACGATGCCATCAAGAAAGTAGCTGGCTGGTAGCCACTCAGCGCACTGCCCCGCCTTCTTTGCTCGACACGACAGCCAACGCACCATTGCACGAAGAACCAGCCCCCGACGCGCAACCGAAACAATGACCCGCGACATTGATCAGCCGCCTCTGCAACGATGGATCACACAAATCACGCACGTGGGTCGGAAGGTCTGGCTCGATCGCAATGTCCAATGCATGATTAAAATCGCAGTCGTAAAGCCGGCCATCATATCCAACTGAAATTGAACGCCGACACATCAACCCATCCAGCGTGTCAGCGTTAAATGTCCGCACCAAGCGATTCATGTAACCCGACCACTGCCCTACACGCTTCAAATAGTGCTCAAAACGTTTGATGGGCATGTTGTTCATGGCCAGCAACCGATCGAACAGGATTCCGTGTCGCTCGAACAGTTCGTGTTTGAATCTTGCTTCCAACACCTGCTGCGATTCGGGGACATCCAAACCCGACGGGTTATAAACAAGGTTTAATACCAAGCCACTGTTGGGTTGCGCGTAGCCGATATCGTTTAGCTTGCGAATTGCTGCGATGCTTTTGCCGAAAGTACCGAGTCCGCGTTGCCTGTCGGTGACTTCTGCGTCGTCGGATGGCAACGATGCCGTAATCTGAATGGCATGCTCCGCAAAGAATTCAGGCAAATCCTCAAATCCGGGTTCAAAGAGAATCGTCAAGTTACAGCGATCCACAACCTCACATCCCAAGCGGCGGGCTTCGCTGGCGAGGTGGCGAAAATGAGGATTCAATTCAGGCGCGCCACCGGTGATGTCCAAGGTCTTGATGTTCAGGTTTCGCGTCGCCTTCAGAACAAGCTCCACCGTCTCTCGGTCCATCGCCTCGGTCCGATTGGGACCGGCATTGACGTGGCAATGACCGCACGCCTGGTTGCATCGGTGCCCGATATTGACCATCAACGTCGATATACCGAGAGCGCGAAGTTCGCCGGGTTTTCTGTAAGCAGCATGCCCCGTGAAACACCGCCCGCCAATGTTTTCGATCGCCAGTGACGGAATGACCGTCTCTTTTTCTTCGCGGGTCGTTTCATCTGCTCGCGCATGCGTGTCCAGCGATGCGCTTTGTTCAACCGTACTGACAATCTCATTGCCGCCGAGCAACGCCTCCAGCGCCATCCAGAAATTCGCAAGCCAACGGTGACTTGCAAACTCAGGTCCATGTTCAAGATCGTTCATCCAAAACTCCAACCAAGCGTCGTGTCGCCAGGAATGATAGGCGGCGAGAGCTTTCTTGTTCACTGATTGCGAGAACGATTCGGCGACGTCGGCCTCGCCTTCGCCCGCTTCCCACCCCGTGTTTGTTTCGCTACCGGCAGACAAGCGTGCAATACTCACCACCGACTGCGACGGAACATGCACCGCAAACCAAACCGCGACCAATCCCCCAACATGTATGGCCGGCGAATTCGTCGGAAAGATGACTTGCACCTGTTGGTCACTCAGCGTCTTCAAGAAGCGAGGATGATCCAAGATGGTAAGGCCCTCGCGTTGCGCGCGCTCCAACTCGACACCCCACGCTTGGCTGTGCAGGATGATGTCTACGATCGCACCTTGTTCGGCGCAAAGGGTTGGTCGAAATGCTCCCTCGGTTCCACCGAGGACTTCGCGAGGGACATTCGGATCGGGACTTTCAAAGAATGGACTACGCCATTGGCATTGAGGGCACCCGCAGCAGAAGAAGCGACGTTGCAGCGACCAGTAGAACGCATCGCGCCAGCGTTGCCCCGCATCCATCTCGCCAAGAAGTGGCCGATCCAGCAGGAATCGATGCCATAACGCCCGTTTGTGCTCGACGAAACGCCGATCGGCATGCTTTCCATCTTCGCCAACCTGCGGCGTGTATGCGAAGATTGGAGCGCCGCTAGGGCCAATTGAAGAATCGACTTCGGCGCCGGCGTGCAATGTTTGAACGAGAACTGTTTGGTCCAACTTCCGGTCGAAAAGACACTCCATCGCGACGACCGCTCCCACTTCGATCGCACCGCCCGTCACGGGAAATATCACGCAAGCTAGCGTGTCCAAAACGTCTTTGTAAACGATGGACTCGGGCTCGATGCGCAAACCTGCTCGTTCCAACTCGTTCTTGTGCGATTGCAGGGAGGCGCTGTCGAGCACGACGGCTATGATCTCCGCCGGGTCCACCCGTTTCATACCGATCAAGGGGAGCGTATGGCGGACCGCATCTGGATTTGCAGGGCGTATCATCAGAGTCTTTCAATTCGGCCCGTACCGATCACACCTCATAATATAACGCCCGATCGACCACGCAACCGACCTTTGGCTGACGATCGCGCAGACCGCACACTCGTTTCCGCTTCAACCCTCTCCACATTTTCGGTTACGATCTCCACCTTATCGCCATACTTTGAAAAACACGAAGACTTGAATGTTCAAAGGAATCTGCCAACGATGACCAAATCCGCGGAATCTCAAACTTCACATCTGAACCGTCGAAGTTTCATTGGCGGCGCCATCGCGGTCGGGGCCGGCGCACTCTCGCCCGAAGTATTCGCCGGCGCTGCCCACAAAGGCCCTACTGCACCCGACAGTGAACCTGACTTCACATTCGTGCATCTAACCGACATGCATGTGACGCCCAAACGCTGGGGCGACAAGGGCTATCGACGATGTCTCGAATCGGTTCGCGACCTCAAACCGCGCCCGGCATTTCTGCTCATGGGCGGTGATCTGGCGTTCGACGGGTTATACACGCCCAAAGCCGACTTCGAAGAGCAAATCCGTTTGTATCGAGAGATCACCGCGGGTATCGGCCTCCCCCATTATCATTGCATGGGCAATCACGATGTCCTCGGTTGGTCAAGCCGGCGAAAGGTCGCAACCGACGATCCGGGCCTCGGCAAAAAACTGATCATGGAACGACTCGAATGGGATAAGAGTTACTACAGCTTCGACTTTGGTGGCTGGCACTTCGTCGTTCTCGACAGCATTTTCCCGATCACCGCGAAGCATGGCCCCACATACGAACCGCGCATCGGTGATGAACAGCTTGAATGGCTGGCGTACGATCTGGGGGCGGCGGCTGGCAAGCCCACTGTGGCTGTGACCCACATTGCTGCGTTCTGCAATCTCGGCCAACTACACGGTGACGACAAGCGAAAAGCCATGGACGGTCACATGGTGCTCTGGGATACGCATCGGCTTCGCGAGATTTTGGAACGCCATGGCGTCAAAGCGCTTCTTCAAGGGCACAGCCATGTCATCGAAGAGTATCGCTACAACGATGTCTGGTATTTAACGAGTGCAGCCGTCAGTGGCGCGTGGTGGTCGGGAGGTTGGGCGAACAAGGTTCCCGGATACACCGTGTTCGAATGTCGCGGTGACAAGTTGAGTTGGAAGCATGTGATCTTTCCATGGGAAGCGCACCTCGAACCGGAAGACGAATTGGAACGCAAGAAAATCGCAGAAGACCAAGCCGCCAAAACCGAACAGAAACGGCTTCTTGAATTGGAACGAAGCGGAAGGCGAACAGTCCCGGTGGGAAGTGCCCCATAACAACTCGTCACCAGCGGAATGCAGGTGGAGCGCTTGTATGACGACGGCTTGAATCACCATTCCCAATTATTTTGAACCCTCAAACGCCCTTTGCGTCATTGCGAAGGGCGTTTTTTTGTTTTTCTGAAAGGTTGGGCGGGGGTTATGCCCAATGCTCAACGTTGGGGGTAACGCCGCAAGCATTAGAGGTTTGCGGCTTTTTGATGTGGGGAGCCGGCTGCAGTCACCAACTCTGCACGCTGGCTTAGTAACGGCTTTGGGAAGCCGTGGGAGATTTGAAATGGGTATGAAGAAAATGAAAAACCACGTTTGGTTTAAGACACTTGGCACGCTGTCGTTGAGCGTGTTTTTTAGCATGGGCGTTGTGGGCTGCGGCCTCACACCTCCCGGTGGCGGTGATCCGGAACCGCAGGTCGAGCAACCCGATGATCCGCAGGACGATCCACAGGATGATCCGCAAGACGATCCGCAGGATGAGAATCAGGCGCCGTCGGCTGACGCTGGTTCCGATCAAGCCGCTCTTGGTG
>JAUIEW010000280.1 GCA_030429365.1 Phycisphaerae bacterium | reverse complement strand
CATCGCCCGGCGCGACGGCCAGCGCATGGTGCGCGTGCTCGCGCAGCTCGACGACGACGGCGTCTTCAGCGATGTGTTGCGCGCCATCACACCCCAGCTCGACGCGCTCGAGTTGCCGCCGGGCGTCACGCTTCGTCGCGCGGTGAGCCACACGACCGGACTGCCCGATTACCTCGACGCCGCCTACGAACGCCTCATGGAGACGGCGACCCAATTGGGCTTTGCCGGTTAACCAAAATGGGATTTTCCGGTTTGATGGACATGCCCGTCAGACGATCACGTTGACAGCGAAGCGAGGTGCCCGTGTCCAACAGCCCTCTACAGTCATACGCCTGCCACCCGGACCAGAGCAATGGCCGGCAGCACGACGAATCCCCCGATCCGTTCTGCAACGTTTTTGAATTGGATCGGCGGAGGGTGTCGAGTTGCGCCGCGTTTCGACGCCTCGAATACAAGACCCAGGCGTTTGTCACGCTCGAAGATGATCACTTCCGCACAAGACTGACGCATACGCTCGAAGTGGCTGGCATCGCGCGGGTGATCGCCAAAGCGCTCGGCGTCAACGAAACGCTATCTGAAACGATCTCACTCGCCCACGATCTGGGGCATCCGCCGTTTGGTCACGCGGGCGAAGTGGCGCTGCGCGATTTGATGGCCGACCATGGCGGATTTGAACACAACATGCATGCGCTTCGGGTGGTCGACTACCTCGAACACCCCTACCCCGAACATCGCGGGCTGAACCTCACGTTCGAAACGCGCGAAGGCCTGATCAAACACAACACCAAGTACGATCGACCCGAAGGGGCAAGCAGCAACCCATCCCTTTGGGATTTCTTCGAGTGCGGCAATCTGCCATCCATTGAAGGGCAGATCGCGTGCATCGCCGACCGACTGGCCTACGACGGGCACGACCTCGAAGACGCGATCGCAGCCAACCTTGTCAATGAGGAAGCGCTCGCAGACGTTGCGATCTGGGCGGAAGCGATGGCCCCCATTCGCGAGCAGTATCCGGATCTGGTGCTGGCGGCCGTCCGCCGACCGATTCTGGATCGTCTTGGAAGTCTGCTGATCGCCGATGTCGTCGAGGAAACCACCAAGCGGATCGAGTCTCACACGCCGAAACTTGTTGATGACATTCGGTTGTTGAAGGAAGGCGTAGTCACGCTGTCCGAATCAAGGAACCTGCAACTCAATGAGTTGGAGGCGTTCCTCGTCGAACACGTGTACCACCACCATCGCCTTGTCCGGATGGACGCCAAAGCACGGCGTTTCATAGAACGGTTGTTTCTGGCGTACGTGGAAAACCCGGCGATGCTGCCGCCGCGATTTACCAGCCGCATCGATGAACAAGGTGTGCATCGCGTGGTGTGCGATTATATCGCCGGCATGACGGACCGCTTCTGCCAGGACGATTACCTGCGAATGTTCGAACCGTTTGAACGCGTCTGATCTCTACAGCTTACTGAGCCGTCTCAACGTAAGCTTTGTTGCCCTTAAACAGTTCCAACCGTGCTTCGTAGTTTAGCAATTCCTCAGCCAAACGCGGATCGGTCTTGGCCAATTCGATGGCCTCTTGAGCCGCTTTGGCAGCATCCTCAAAGCGACCGGCTGACGCGTACGCACACGCGAGCGTGTCAAGACAACTGGCCAGTCTGCGATCCGTCTGCTTACAAGTGAACTCGGCCCACTTGACGGCAGCGTCCGGATCACGCAGCGATTCGTCGTCGATGGTTGCCCAGAACCAACTCGCAGTGTTCGCGAGTCGCACCGACTTGGGTAACGTCTTCAAGCCTTCCTCGGCGGCTTTGAGCGCCCCTTTGTTGTCCTTCTGGCTCAACAGGTATTCAACGTAGGCGACGTAGGCTTTTTCGGAACCGGGGTTCAACTCAACCGCCCGCTTGAAGCTGGCTTCGGCTTGATCGAACATCTTGTTGGTGTTAAACACCCGCCCGGCAACGAGGAGAACTTCGGGCGAATCGGAATGGAATTTCAGCAAGTCGCGTGTGCTGTCCAACGCCTCTCTTGACATGCCGAGTCGATCCAGAATTTCGACTCGCAACAATTTGTAAACGGTGTATTCAGGGCGATCGGTCAGGATGCGATCGCAAAATGCCAGCGCTTCATCGCCGCGATCCTGTTCGATCAGCGCGGTTGCCAGCGACATAAACGAATCGACGTATCCAGGATCCGATGCAATCGCCTGACCGAAGTGGGTGATCGCAAGGTCCATCTTCTCCTCTCGAAGATCAATCTCTCCGAGACCCGCGAACAAAGGTCCATACGCCGCGACGGGGAAGTTGCCAACCTTGGCCGCGAGGATGGCCTTCTCGTAATACTCCCGCGCCTTTTCATAGTCCTCCTGGCGAAACCAGATGTTGGCAATGGCCTGCGCCGTCTGCGGCCGACCCGGGCTCAACTCGCGATCACGCATGTACTCTGCTTTGGCATCGTCAAGGCGGTTCATTGCCAGCAGAACATCGCCTTTGACGCGATGGGCGTAGTCGGCATTTTCATTCGCCGCGACCGCACTCTCAGCCGACGCCAACGCCGCGTCCAAGTTGCCTGCGATCAACTCGCAACGGGCAATCGTCTCATGAATCTCTGCCGCGTTCGGGTCCAATTCACGAGCGCGCAGCGCCAGCTTCAACGCTTCCTCGTGCTTTCCTTGGAAGAGTTCGAACCGTGATAGCCCCAGAATCAAGACGGGATTGTCCGAATGATCTGAAAGCAGGATTTCACTGAGCTTGCGCGCGCTGGGCAGGTCGCGCGTCTGGGCGAGTTGCCTCAATTCAAGAAGCGCGCTCTCCGTCGCTCCCAAACTCCGCCACCGATCGATCGACAAAGGATCCCTCAGCAACATTCCGGGGCGAACGGGTAGCATTGACGCACGTTGCATCGCCTGCCGTGCGAGGACAGGCTCCTCTTTCATTTCATGGTAGCGGGCCATCAGAACATACGCCCAGCCCATGGTCGGATCGAGTTCAATTGACTTCTCAAAATCAGCTTTGGCTGCGTCCGATTCTTCCAAGAGCAAATGGGCGGCGGATCGACCGCAATACCCGTAGGCATCTTCAGGCTTCAGGTCGATGTACTTTTGAAAGAACTCTTTTGCCTCCTTGCCATTTTCCTGCTTGAGACAAAGGGTGCCCAAGTATCCGTACCCCATCGCATAGTCAGGCTTGAGTTCAACCGTCCGCTCCAACTCAAGCCGGCCACGCACATCCGAGTTGCGGTTGAGGAAGAGTCGGGCAAGCATGTAAGGCCACTTGTGGTTCTTCGGGTCCAGTTCCTTTGCTTTGGTATAGCAATCGACCGCCCGGCCCGATTCCTCGCGGTTTGTCGCGACGGCCAGATACAGCGAACCCAATTGACCAACGTCATCGGCATTTCCCGTGGAACACGCCTGAATCGCTTGATCATGTATCAGCTTCGCAAGGTCCGGCTTGAATTGCGAGAGTTCCGGTGGAACAGGGAGGCCCGCCTTGCGACACTTCTCGACCAGGGCTTCGTGGTCGTATTCGAATCGTGTATTGCCTGGCACGGATGAGGTTGATGCACTCGTGGCCGGCGCGGATGGTTTCGCTGCCGGTTTATCTCGCTTGGGTGTGGGCGTGCTGGCGGGCGCGCTGGTCGATTCCGTCTCGTTGGCTTTGGGAATCGTCGGTGGCGGCGTTGGTGTTGCCGAGTGCGACGGGCTGGACTCCGTCGCAGAGGTCGCTGAATCCGAAGTTTCCGATTCGGAATCCGACTTCTTGCAGCCGGTCATCAACACCGCTCCAACAACCAATACAACCGCAACTATCCGGGAGAACAAATTCAGCATCTTTGGACTCAATTCAAACGAGGCATTTCGCGAAGCCAAAGCAGGTGCTTGCGATGAGATGATTTTCATAATGAACGATCCTTTGAATTGAGGGGGATTGGAAACGTGTCGAATTCGGCCGTCTCAGAAGCCATCATGATCCAGCTTGCAGCCGAGAGCATAACCAACGCCAATGGCACAGTCTAGTCATACGAACTACGACGCCAATGTGTCCGCCTGGTCGCTCAGGGAGCATCGATTTGAAGGTTATGAATGCGGGGACCGTTGACCTCGCGCAGCCCAAGCCGAATCGTTTTGCCAGCCGTCAGCCCGACATCGGTGAAGGTATATTCGGTGGCCAACGTTTGACCGGGAAGTAGTTCGTTGATCACCCTGTACTGGCGACTCCGCCCGGGAAATGTCGCGAACGCCCGGAAACTGATCGGGACATCGGCGCGGCTGGTCATACCGTGACGCACAACCAGGTTGTTCCCGTCCATCACGGCATATCCCCACACATCGACGTCGTGAAGATTCAGATCGATCGACAGCGGCACCTTCAAGTAGAAAGTCTCAGCCGAATTGAGCGAGATATTCGCGAAGATTTGCTTGATGCCGGCCGACTCGCTGCTCGGATGACGTATCGCGACAGTGAACTGCTCCTCTTCATTGGGATATAGCGAAAACTGAATCCGCGATGGTGAAACTGTCCAACCTTCCGGCGCATCCAAAACAATCTTTCCCGACATGGCGACGTCGTTTGGATTTGAAATTTTGAGCGTATGTTCTTTCGCGTCAAACGCAAAGTCGGTCTTGGCAGGTGTCAACTGCACACCGGCGCGAAACGGTGGAAGCCAGCGCTGCGAACCGATCACAAAAATCGGCGAGTTGGTGACCGTCAATTCGTGGCGGCCGTCCTTTAGTTTGTTCGACGAGACTTGCCGCCCCAGAAGATCCACGATCTCTTGGGCAGTGCCCAACTGTAGCGCCAGGGGGCGGCCATTGGGGGGCGCTTGCGAATCCCAGATCACCCACACACTCTCATCACCACGTACAAAAGTCATCGCCTCCGCGGACAAATCCAAGTCGAGGCGTTGTGATGGAATCTTGTCGCCGACAATATCCGCAATCGTTCGGTAGGCCAGATACGCCAGCGTTGGTTCCGAAACCAGACCGGTTGGCGTCTGGCGAGTGGTCCACGGCTGCGCGGCGAACACGGCATCCACGCCCGCCCACCGCGCCTCCAAGACGCGCAGCGCCCAGATTCCGATCGATTGTGAGTCAAGGTTCACACCCGACGCAACCGACGCCCACACCAGGTCGTAGCCATTTTTGGGCCGGCCATCTTCAATGAAGCCATCGAGATGGTCTGCGATATGCTCGGGATAGATGTCGTCCGGCAAATGCACCGACAAGTTCTCGACGTCCAGTTGCTTGCCTTCCGGATAAACGGATGCCGATTGAATGCCCGTCAGATCCGGCGCCGCGATCATCTCGTGAATCCCCTGCCGCAACGCCCTGACTGCACCACCATAGCGGGGATCGTTGATCATCGACGAGTCGCCATCCATGCCCAATTGCCAGGAGCGAAAGACGTTGGCGTGCGGCGCCACGATATCGTCGAGGTAATGCCGCCAGCCGCGCGGATCACCGGTGAGGATATCCAGAAGCGTCAGGTTGTGCTCAAAGCGCGACTGCGCAAGTTCGTCCGGAAGCCCTCCGAACAACCCAACCACTTCGACCTGCAACCGAAGCAATAGCCCCATCGTTTTCGGCAAAGCCTGCGGGTTGAGTTCGCTGTGGGTCTGCTCACCGCCCCACAGGGGAATCTTGACGATGCCGACGTCCAACGCATCAAACAGCGCGAAGACATCTTCGATCTCATCGTGGGGCAGGCTGTTGAGAACCACCCCCATTCTCCGCGACACCTGCTTCGGCGGGTGATGCGAACGTCCCAACTGGGCGAATCGCAGTGTCCGCTCGAGAACGTCTTCGTTGCCGTTTTGAACGAGCAAACTCGCGTGGTAAATACCGGGCGCCAATGCCGGTAGGGTGACAACCGTCGCCTGTCGTTCTTCAAAATCCCTGACCGCGATGTC
>JAUIEW010000015.1 GCA_030429365.1 Phycisphaerae bacterium | reverse complement strand
TTCAATCTCCTTCCCATCGGCATCGAGAAAGCGAATCGAAGCGATTTCGTCCAGGCGCTTCTTGGCTTGCAGAACGATCTCAAGCGGTTCTTCGCCCCACTCCGGCTTGCCGGCGCGGCCGATGGTCATCTCGATCGGACCGGCATTGACTTTGGCGTCGGCTTTGAGTTCGAGATCCTTGTGCGTGTAGCTCTTCCTCTGCGTCGCGGCTTTGAAGATAAGTTTGCCTTTGACGTTTAGCGATGTGGCTCCTTTGGTGGGAGTCTGACCGCCGTTGACTTCGATGATGACGGCTTTCCCGTCTTCGCTGAAATCCGGCGACATCGGAAGCGCGGGCATGCCAAAATCGCTCGATGATTTGAGCAAGTCTTTGCCCTTGTCGTCGGTGAACGATTCAATTTTGCTGGCGTCTGAATCAAACGAGATCAACCCGCCACTCGGTTGATGCACGAGGATTGCCAGAGACGTACCTTCGAATGCGTTGAACGCACGCATCATGTCATTGCCTTCGTAAGGCTTCGGCACGACGCGCAGACCGCACGCGGTTAGTTCCGTCTTGGAAGCTCCGTCCTCAGCAAAGGCCGTTTGCCCCGCCCAAGCCATCGCCCCCATGCAGACCAAACCCGCAACCAACAAACGATTAAAATTCGACCGACCCCAAGAATGAACCATCTGTTTGTCTCCTCGACCCTGAATACCAACATCGATAGCAATTCGTGGAAATGATACTACTGTGGGCGGCTGATTCGCACCAGCAGAATAGGCCCGCCGACAGATACGGCGACTCAAAACAAAGGCACGCAAACAAAAATCAGGATCTACAGGAAATGAGACTGCCTATTTGTTCATGTCGATCGCTTCGACCGCTTGTGCGACGAGCCACGGGGCGACGGTGTTGCGATTCCATCCATAACTCAGGATCCCCGCGTGCATCCCACCGTGGCCCTTCATGATCAAGTCCGGCGTCCACATTTGCTGTTTGAAATGTTTTGCCAGTTGCGGGTCATCCAGAATCAGCGGTTCGGCAAAACCATCCTTGCCAGCCGCCGACACATACTGCCGATCCATCGTTCCAAACAAACTCGTCCCCAACCCCAGCATGAACCAATCGTTGGGCGCGTAGAGATTCACAAGCGTGCCGTCGACGCGGCGCAGCGCTTTGTTGAGATTGTACGTTGGACTGATTGCCGGCTGACATAGGATGACATTGTGCAGCCGCACATCTTTGGCAACCGCCTCAGCCACCATGACGGCCATCCCCCCACCGCCCGAATATCCGACGAGGTCGATCGGGGTATCGGGATGCTTGACGCGGTATTCAACGATCTGCGCTGCGATGTTCTCAGCCGCACGGCGGTTGCTTTCGTAGGCCATCAGGTTGGCGAGCAAACCGAAAGGCCGGCCATAGTCGTGCGTGCGAATGCGCGACTTCACCCCGGCATCGCGAAACGCCCGCCGCGCATCGGTCAGCGCCAAGGGACCACCCTCAACACCGGGAAACATCCAGATCAATCCCGCTTTTTCTTGCAGCTGAAGTTCAGAAAGGGTGGGCCCGCATCCACTGATCAAGGTGGCAGCCGCGACAGCCAATGCGAACAACATGGAGGCAATCGGTTTCATCGCGACCTCCGTATGTGGGAGAGTTTCTACTCGTGTCGCAACGCCTCGACCGGGTCCAGGCGCGATGCGCGAAATGCCGGATACAAACCAGCCGCGACGCCCGTGAAGAACGCCATTCCCAAGGCCATCATGATGCTGCGGCTCGTGGTGTATGTCTGCAGAACGACCGTGACGTTCTCAAGCATCTTCGTGAATCCCCGACCAAGCAGCACGCCAAGTCCGCCGCCGAATACGCTGACCACACCGGCTTCCAGAAGGAACTGAAGCAGGATGTCGCCGCGCTTGGCGCCGACGGCCATCCTCACCCCGATCTCGCGGGTGCGCTCCGTCACCGAGACCAGCATGATGTTGGTGATTCCGATCCCACCGACCACCAGCGAAATCCCCGCGATGCTGTAGAGCACGATGGCCATGATGTCGACAAATCCGCCGACGCTCTGGGTGATCTGCTCTTTGGTCATCACGCGAAAGTCGTCGGGTTCGCCGGCGCGGATGCTGTGTTCGACGCGCATCTTGCGTTTGACTTCCTGCGTGACGCTGTCGAGTTCATTGCTGTTTTGTGCCTGGATGGTGATGAACTGCACGTACTTGTTGCCGAACAAGCGCGTCAACCCGGTGGTCAGCGGAATGATCACCTGTTCATCCACGTCACGCATGCCGAGGAAACCCTTCTTCTCCATCACGCCCACGACCGTGAATCCCAGACCGCCGATTCGAACCCGCGTCCCCACCGCCGGCGTTTCGCCAAACAGTTCCTTGGCGACTTTGTAACCAAGCACGCAGACTTTGCGGCCGCTGATCACGTCCTGCTTGGTCAACTCGCGACCGCGCTCCGGTTTATATCCGTTGATCCGCGCGTAGTTCTGGTTGGTCGCAAGCAACTGAATGCTCAGGTTTTTTTCGAAATACTTGATTTGCGCGGTGATCAACGATTCGGGGGCCGTGTTCTCGACCGACTCCAATTCACCAAGCGCGTCGGCATCTGCATGGGTCAATGACAAGCGCACCACGCTGCGCTGACCGCGTCGCCCATCGTTTCCGTTGGTCACGATGATCTGGTCGGCGCCAAGCGTTTCGAATCGTTTCACCGCATCGCGGGTGGACCCTTCGAGGATCGCCATCGCGGACACGACCGCCGCCACGCCAAAGATGACGCCAAGGCACGCCAGAATCGAGCGCATGAGATTCGCGCGAAGACTGCTGGCGGCCATCATGCATATTCGAAGTAGAAACATGGCGTACTCTTAAGAACAAATCCTCATGTGGCGCAACCGCAGCGACACACTATTGGCAAACTACGTCGGACTCCCCACGGGTTGCGATCCGGCATGTGCTTCAGCTTGCAATGCGGATCGTTTCGCGTCATCCAGAATTTCATCCGCCACGATCTTACCGTCGCGCATGCGAATGATTCGCTTGGCCTGCGCGGCGACATCCATCTCGTGCGTCACCAGCACGATCGTCGTACCAGCCGCGTGCAGTTGATGGAAGATGGCCATGATCTGCTCGCCGGTTCGCGAATCGAGGTTCCCCGTCGGTTCGTCGGCGAGGATTAATTTCGGTTCATTGACGATCGCGCGGGCGATGGCGACGCGCTGCCTTTCACCACCGGACAGTTCACTCGGCTTGTGCGACGCACGCTTGGTCAAACCGACTTTTTCAAGGGCGGCCATCGCTGCCGTTTTCGTGCTGGTCTTGCGACTGTAAATCAGGGGAACCGCCACATTGTCGACCGCCGACGTGCGGTTGATCAGGTTGAACGTCTGAAAAACGAAACCGATCTTGCGATTGCGGACGACGGCAAGTTGTCGATCGCCCATGCGATTCACCGCGATGCCGTCGAGCCTGTAGCTACCCGAAGTCGGTCGATCGAGGCAGCCGATCAGGTGCATCATCGTGCTTTTGCCGCTACCCGACGCACCGGTCAGCGACACGAACTCGCCCGCACCGATATCGAGGTCGGCGCCGTCGAGCGCGTGAACGATCGAATCGCCCATCTTGTAGTGCTTGCGAAGTTGCCGAAGCTCAATCATTATGTCGTCGTGACCTGGCGATTGCCTATTCGTCTTCATCATCCTCACCAAGTCGCGGAGGCAACTTGGTGTACACTTCGATCCCGCTGGTGACGCCTTCGCCTTCGACCAACTCGGCGTAAAGACCGTTGTCCAGCCCAAACCGGCAGGACACGAACCGCGGCTTGTGCTCCTTGGTCTCGGGATCAAGCTCGCGAACGTATACACCAAGTTCGTCGTTCGGTCCGCGATGAATCGCCTCGTGCGGAATCAACGTCGCATCGGTCACTGCCTCAGCCGTGAATTCGACATCGGCTTGCATCCCGGGCACGAGCGCGAGCATCATCCGGTTCTTGCTGGTGACGCGAATCTGAACGATGTACGTCACGATGTTCTGGGCTTTACGCGGTTCGGGATCGATGCGTTCGATCACACCCGTGAACTCCTGATCGCGAAACGAATCGACCATCACCGTAACCGGAACCCCTTCCATCCCCAACTCCGGCACGATGCTGTTGGTACTGACCAACGGAACAACATCGTCGTCAGCGAGTTTCTGGGCCAGTTCCAAACCACCGGGCCGGGCTTCGGGCTGTGCCAACCACATCACCGCGCCGATGTCAGCATCCGACACTTCCGTCTGCACGTACATGTCCGAAATGTCCGAGACGACAGCCAACTCGGTTCCACCGGTAAACGTCGTCTTTCCGCCCTGCACAATGGTCCCCACCGCGACATTGATCTTGGAAACCATGCCATCGATGGGCGAACGAATCTCCGTTTCGCGGAGGCGCTTTTCGGCATCACGCAAATTGGTTTCGGCGATCTCAAAAGCCTTCTCAGCCAACTCCACGTCATGTTCCGACAAACCAATCGCAATCTCCGCCTGCTCCCGGTCGGCTTTGAAGCCGTCAAGCTGGGCGACCAGTTGATCATAGCGCGCCTTGACAGTGGTCAGTTCGTCTTTGCTGGCCCCGCGACCGGAATCGAACAGAGCCTTCGTCTTTTCGTAGCTGAATTCGGCGTCTTCGATTTGCGCTTCGGCGCCTTTGATTCGCGCGTCGATCTGTGCCAAGGCGCTGGTCTTGCGCTCCTGAAGACGGAGCTTCTGTTGTTCCAACGTCGCCGATGCCCGAGCGACTTCGTTCTTCGCGCGGGTGACATTACGCTGCTCTTCCTCTTGATCGAGTCGAATCAGCAATTGACCAGCAGTGACCATCTGACCCGGGTCTACCGGGATCTCGATAACCTCGCCGCTGGCTTCAGGTTTGATCACGCTGCGGGATTTCGGTTGGATTTCCCCCGTCCCGGTGATGGGAATCGTCAAGTCACCCCGACCGACGATCGCCGTTTTCTCCTGGAGGAACGCAAGATTGACCCTGGCTCCGCTAAGCTTGGTCCAACCGATATAGATCAGCACGGCTACGACCAGAATAATGATCCACTTCTTCAACTTGGCACGCTCCTTCGTCGCGCATGACAATCCGTTGATAGCGCGATAGGCTCGACTTGGACGGTTTCGATTGCCCCAACTACTTCGACCAACCGCACGTTATACCGCTCTGATCGACGTCCAACAACGATACGCATCTTGGGTTCTCGTCGCGGCCTGTCGATAGTTGTCCCATCGATTCAAAATCGAAGCCTACCGCATCGGCATCGACGCGGTGCTGTAGACACCCATTCGTGCGCCTGCTACGATCGTGGCCAATCCTACCTGATTCTGTCGCTTTTTGTGGGGAAACCATCGTGATCAACGACATCATCAGCCATATCGACGCCAGCCGCGAAGACGCCCTTGTTCGACTCAACGAACTGCTGCGAATTCCCAGCATTTCCACAGACCCGGAGGCCAAGCCCGGTATCCGAGCGGCCGCCAACTGGATTCACGGATTCTTCGAAAACTGCGGCATCGAGTCGATGATCCTCGAGACCGAAGGACACCCGGCCGTCATCGCCGACACCGGTCCCGTCGATGGCGACGGTCCGACCGTGCTCATCTACGGTCACTACGATGTCCAACCCACGGGCGATCCGAGCCTTTGGAAGTCCGAACCATTCGCCCCCGAAGTGCGCGATGGTCGCCTGTACGCCCGCGGCTCGGCCGACGACAAGGGACAGGTCTTCACCCACATGCTCGCAGCCGAAGCGTGGAAGAAGGTGGCTGGCAAACTGCCCATCCGCGTGAAATTCCTGATCGAAGGCGAAGAGGAAATCGGCTCCAAGCATCTGGGAAAAATTCTCGAAGAACAAAAAGACCGCCTCGCCTGCAACTACGTCTGCCTTTCCGACACGCCGAAGCTCAGCGAAGAGAAACCGGCGATCACCTATGGCACCAAGGGCATGGTTTACAAGGAAATCAACTACACGGCTCAGACGCAGGACCTGCACAGCGGCGCGTTCGGCGGAACGTTCCCCAATCCCGGTAACGCGCTCAACGAATTGATTGCCAAGATGAAAGACGCCGATCACCGCGTCACCATCGAAGGTTTTTACGACGACGTGCTCGACAGCACGCCCGAAGAACTCGCATCGCTCAAGACACTGCCCTTCGACGAAGAAGAGTATCGCAACTCCGTCGGAGCCAAGGCGCTCGTCGGTGAAAAAGGCTTCACCACCTTGCAGCGCCGCTGGTTGCGCCCGACGCTCGATGTCAACGGTCTGCTCTGCGGATTCACCGGTGAAGGCTCGATGACCATCATCCCCGCGAAAGCGATGGCCAAGGTCTCCATGCGACTCGTTCCCAATCAGTCTGCAGCGAAAATCAGCGCGTCGTTCGACAAATTCGTCGAAAAGCATACGCCGGCAGGCATTGACCATACGATCAAAACCTTCACCCTTTGCGATGCCTACATGTGCCCGCTGACCAATCCCGGTCTCAAGCAAGCCGCAGCCGCCGTCGAAGCTGGTTTCGGCGTCGCCCCCGCCTTCACGCGCGAGGGTGGGTCGCTTCCGATTCTGCCGCTCTTTAAGAAGGTGCTCGGCGCCGAGTCGCTGATGGTGGGTTTCAGCCTGCCCACTTGCAACCTGCACGGACCCAACGAATTCATGGTCGTTGACGATTTCTACAAGGGCATCCGCACGTCAGCGCACTTATTCGACAAGATGGCCAACTAAAGCGCCGCAAAAAGGCTGTCATTCCCGAAAAAGGACGTCATTCCCGCGCAGGCGGGAATCCAGGGGAAAACCAAAGTCAAACACGGCGAGTACCACCCCAAGTACCGCAAAGAGTAAACGAGCAAACCGCAATCAAGGGCGATGAACCGGCTTCATTGCCCTCTCAGTCCCGAAACGCAAAATCGTTTCAGACGCCCACACCATGCGCACAATTTGGTGTTGGGGATCGGCGTTGCTCCCCGCTATCGTCCTGACAAGAGCCAACCCACCCGTCAGCACACGCAACGCCGAGGAGACAGTCGCATGCGTTTTTCCAAAACACTCATCGGTGTCGCATCCACCCTCTTGCTTGCGACGATGGTCGGATGCACCCCGCCCGCGCCTCCGGGAAATGGCGATGGTGGCGGTTCGGGCAATGACGACAATACCGGCATCCCCGACGCACCGGGGACAGGCACGGTTGGCGACGGGTTTGTGACGGAAAACATCTTCGCGCAAGGTGTGGTCGAAGTGCCGCCGGGCGTGTCGTTTACCGCGCAGAATCTCCGCGTCCGTTCCAACATCGGTGATGCACCGGTTGCGGCTGACGGTTTGTTTACCGTGGGTGCAATCTCCAACGAACCGACACTGCTTCAAGTCGTGGACCAGAATGGAACGATCGTGATGCTGAGTTGGCATCAGTACCTGTTCTTTCGCGATCCGCCGACGATCAACACAAAGACAACCGCGGCTGCTCTCCTATACATGGCCGTCGGCGGCTGGTCACTCCCTCCGGAAGCAACGGGCAATCTGTTGTCTGAGATCAACGACTCCGACGCGGTGCAGCGGTTGGCGGACGTCATCGCCTTCGCGCTGACCAAGGATCGAACAGCCCTCAACTGCGACCCGGACGTGACGGAAAGCGTCGAGATGGAAACCATCAATTTCATCAACGAAGTCAGCGACGAAATCGCGGGCAACCTCGACGGCAAGTTAGCCTTGAAAACGCGCGGCGAAGTCGGTCGCGACGCACTTATTTCAATCACGCCCGAGAGTATTCTCGGCGGCATCCGGATGATCCCGGCAGGCGACACGCCGACGTTTACAGTGCAGAATTCATTCGCCCGTTCGGGCTTGCTTTACATTCTTGAAACTGCGTACGAAAACCTTGAAGGCAACCGCACCGAACACGATGTCTATCAACAGATCGGCGATGCGATTCCAATTCCCGATGCGCGCACCCTGTCGCGGCAATTCAGCGCGTCGGTCGCCCTTGCCACGATCACCGTGACTGACTTCGAAAGCGCTGTCTGGGATGATCGCGAGGTCGGCCCGATCGATTTGCCGCAGCACGAAGGCTCAAGTCGCACCGAGTACGAACTTGTTTTCCTCGGCCCATCGTTTAATCCCATCGATCCGTCGATTATCAACGATACGAAGTACGCCAACGTCCGCAGCGAGTGGGAATCCAAGCTGGAGGAGCAGCGCCTTGAAAGCTTTGTGTTCAAAGTGCTCATCCCGTTGAGTGAACAGATGGGACTGGGAGCGAATGTTTCGACGCTATTCGACCAGGCCCCGGAGGTGGGTCGAACGCTTTCGCAGTTGATTCTCCCTATTTTGGAAGGGGCTGGCGTCCAACTGACATCGCGCGACGGATACGTCGAAGCCCTGCGCGTTGTCATGGATCGGATGGTCAACAACCAGGCTTTTCGCTTCGACCTGATCAACGCATTGACGCTCGCGTACGACACGCGCACCGCCCAGCAGATCAGCCCGGTGGAGATGGCCAGCGGTATGCAGCGTCTCGCCCGAATGGAGAGTTTTCTGCTCGCGATCTACAACAGTTTCGACAATCGCGATGTCGCCCAAGTTATCGATCACCTTGGACGTTCAAGCGATGCCACGTTCTGGCAAGCAGAAGCCGCAACAGTGAAACTCTCACCGTCGCCCGTTCGCCTGACCGAAACCGTGTTGTCCAAAGACATCTCCGCATTCGTCGCGGGCAGCCCGGCTCTTCCGGTCACCTACGAATGGAGCACCACCGGTGACAACGGTTTTATCGTCGCCGCACTCGCCGATGAAGACGACGGCGACAACACCACATCGCTTACCACCACCGAGAGCGTCGCCCGCTATCGCGCGACCTCGTTCCGAATCGGTGACATCGATACCGTCACGGTCCGCGCGACCGATGCCAATGGCGTCTTCCTGGGGGCGGCTACCACCAAGATCGAAGGACTCGACGTTCCCGAAAATGAATGCACCGACTTTCCGCAGGATGAGTATCAGCGCGGTGAACGCCTCCGCATCATCGAAGCCGACACGGAAATTGTCGGCGGTGATCGTCTCAACGTCCGCATTTCGTACGACGTCCCATCAGGCGGTTCGTCGAGTGTCGAAGTCTTCGTCTCGGCCGGCTGTTCGCGCTGCAACCTTGGCTGCTTCTGCACACAGGAGGAACGACAGGGCGTGGAGATCGACGGTCAGCCGGTGGCTGGCGCGCGCGATCATGGATGGGTGTTGTTTCAACACGGTCAGGGCGCCGACTTCCCCCAACTGCAAGCCAACTGCATGCTCAGCGCATCGCGGAGTTTCTCGCTCCCGTCAGACGCCGAAGAAGCCACGATGGAAGCGCTCTTCAGCTTTCCGATTTCGCCCGACTGGTTCGGCTGCGATCCGGAAGCGGAGACCTGCGGCTGCCCTTACATGGACGACATCTTCACCGACTTTGAGGGCAACACCGATCCGCGCGTTCAGGTCTGGCACGGGTATTTCATCGTCGCAAAAGCCGGAACTTTCGAGCAAGCCGTCCAGACCCTGACCTTCGCTCGCGACCCCGGTTTTGACCCTGAAACCGCTTACGATTGTCCGGAAGACGAGTAATATCGGCGATGCCGCACAACGTCACCTAAGAAAACACAGGCAAACGCCCCACCCATTCGCGCGACTTCTGCCTTGCCGATTGGCAAGTTGCCGCTAGCATGTCCCCACGAGCGATTTGGCGAGTAGCAGCAGGCCGTCATTCACGCACAGGTCGTCATTCCCGCGAAAGCGGGAATCCAGAATCCGTTTATGGCTAAGCGTCCGCACTGGACTTCCGCCTGCGCGGGAGTGACGAATCGGACGAGCGTCCAACTTGAAATCGACCGCCCATGGCGGACTGACAAAGGATTCAAACTGTGATCAATACGATTGTCGATAAGGTCAACGACATCTTGCGCCTCGAAAGCGTCAAGGACACCGTCTCGAAGAATCTCTATCGTTACCTCAACAAGAAAATCGACAACTCTGCCGACGTCTGCTTCCTCAATTACGGCTTCTCGCCGATCGGCACCGAGCCCGTTCAACTCGAGCCAGCCGACGAACACAATCGCATCTACATCCAGCTTTATCATCACGTCGTCAGCCGCGTCGATCTGACGGGGCGCGACGTCCTCGAAGTCAGCAGTGGACGCGGCGGCGGTGCAAAGTACATCAAGCGCTATCTGAAAGCCCGTCGCATGTGCGGTATCGATCGTCAGCCGCGTGCGGTGAAGTTCTGCAACAAGCAGCACGGCGAACCGGGATTGGGTTACATCTGCGGAGACGCCCAACGACTTCCGGTCGATAGCGAGTCGTGCGATGCGGTCGTCAACGTCGAAGCGTCCCACGACTACACCGACGTGCCGAGATTTCTAAGCGAAGTGCGGCGCGTGCTGCGGCCGGGCGGTCACTTTCTCTACACCGATTTCCGCAATGAAGAAGAAGTCCCGGCGTGGAAGAAACAGATCGCCGAGTCGGGCTTGACCGTCCTTGAAGACGAAGACATCACGCAGAACGTTGCCAAGGGGTTGGCTGACAACACCGAACACAACAACGAGTTGGTCAAGAAACTCGCGCCGACGTTGCTCCGACCGCTCTTCCGTCAGTTTGCAGGCGTCGAAGGTTCGTGCATCCAGCAGCGCTTCGCCACCGGCAAATCACGCTACCAACGCTTCCTGATTCAAAAGCAGGCGTAGGGCAAACCCATACCAACTGTGCAACAAACGAACCGTGCCACTGCTCTGTGAGCAGTGCTTGGCGCGAATGGTTACCGTATATCCGCACTGCTCACAGAGCAGTGGCACAGGGACTTACGCGCTCGTCTGGTTATAGCCCGAACAAACTGCCGTCGCGGCAGACCGTTCCGCCTTCGGCCGAATCGAAGACACAGACTTCGCCCTCTTCGCAATCGGTCTCGTCGGTGCAGAACATCGCGTCGGATTCGCCATCGCTCGGTTCCTGGCACGACGCCAGCAGCCCCACCATCGAGCCCATCGCCAAGACCAATACCAACCCGCGCAGTTTCTTCCAGATCATCACAAGCTCCTTCCAAAGAACGCAAACGTGTTCTCGCCAGCCCGGCTACTCTGAGATGATGCGAATGGGCCCACAGGGATTCGAACCCCGGACCAATCGATTATGAGTCGACTGCTCTAACCGCTGAGCTATGGGCCCGTCTGACGCCTGCATTTGAACGCATGCGGACCGTCCCTTCAACCGCCGCGATCCACAACCGCCTGCAACGCGATCAAATGGCGACAGCGTAGCGGGATTGCGGTAACCTCAACCGACGATGACCGACCCGCAAAACAATAAATCCGGTTTGTTCTATCGAATCGCACCGGGCATCCTCATCGCCGCGACCGGTGTGGGCGCGGGCGACCTCATCACGGCCAGCATCGCCGGATCCAACGTCGGCGTCGTCATCGCGTGGGCAGCCCTTATCGGCGGCATTTTGAAATGGACGCTCAACGAAGGCCTCGCCCGCTGGCAACTCGCCACCGACACCACCTTGCTCGAAGGCTGGAACGATCGTTTGGGCGCACCGGTCCGCTGGGTGTTTGTCACATACCTGTTGATCTGGTCGGTCTTCACCGGTGGTGCGCTCATCAGCGCATGCGGAGTCGCCGGCGCGGGCATCTACGACCTCGGCTTATCGGTGCAACATGCCAAAATCGTCTGGGGCATCATCCATTCGCTCCTCGGTTTGACACTCGTCTGGATCGGCGGATTTGCACTGTTTGAAAAACTGATGTCCGTGTGCATCGGGATTATGTTCTGCGCGGTGATCGCGACAGCCGTCCTGATCAAACCCGACTGGTCAGCCGTCGCGCTGGGCATCGTCAAACCTACCTTCAATGGCGACGACACCAAGTTCGTGCTGGGCGTGCTTGGCGGTGTGGGCGGGTCGGTGACGCTGCTCTCGTACGGTTACTGGATCAGAGAAGCCGGTCGCAAGGGTATCAGCGGTTTGCGCGATTCGCGCGTCGACCTGGCGATCGGTTACACGATGACGTCGCTCTTTGGGGTTGCGATGCTGATGATCGGTTCGAGATTGAAGCTGGAACCGGGCGGCGAAAACGTCTCGATCGAACTCGCGGCGCAACTCGAAGGCGTCATGGGCGCGTTTGGCAAGTGGCTATTCTTAATCGGGTTCTGGGGTGCGGTGTTTTCAAGCCTGCTCGGGGTGTGGCAGAGCATCCCCTACCTCTTCGCCGACTTCATGCTCATCCGGTCCGGTGCAAGCGCCAACCAGCGCCGCGACATCGACTATACCAAAACCAAATCCTACCGCGCGTTCTTGATCGGTCTGGCGATCGTCCCGATCCTCATGACGAACATCAGCCTGCAAAAAGTGCAAATCTATTACGCCGTGATGGCCGCCATGTTCATGCCCTTCCTCGCAGCCACGCTGCTCATCATGAACAACCGCACCGCATGGGTCGGCAAGCAGTACAAAAGTGGTATTCTGACGAACGTGCTTCTCACGCTGTGCGTCTTGTTTTTCATCTACGTGGGCTACAACGAGTTTTTTGGGGACGGATAGTTGGATAGTAGGTCGGGTCATCGACCCGACGGCGGATTCGATTGGCTTATTGTCGGGTCGATGACCCGACCCACGTTTATCTAAACGTAATTCTCAAGCACGCGATGATATGTCGACTCGCTGATGACACCCTCCGCCAAAATCGCATCGAGCGACGCCTTCATCGTCTGCATGCCATGACGTTGGCCGGTTGTGATCGCGTTTCGCAGATGAAACGTCCCCTTGTTTCGCAGCACGTTGCGCACCGCGTCGGTCGCGACGAGCGTTTCGCACGCCACCCGCTTGCCGCCATCATTCGTGGGCATTAACTCCTGATGAATCACGCCGAGAAGGGACTCGGCCATCAGGTTTCGAATGTGCCCGTCGCCGCTGTCCGGTGCGTATGAAAGCAACCGCTCGACGATCTTGTCGATCGAGATCACGTGTAGCGTGGACATCACCAACACGCCCGTCTCAGCGGCTGTCAGCGCGATCTTGATCGTGTCATAGTCGCGCATCTCACCGATGGCGATGACATCCGGGTCTTGTCGAAGCGCCGCACGCAGCCCGCGCCCGAACGATTTCGTGTCCTTGCCGACTTCGCGCTGACGCACCACCGAATTCTTGTTCGCGTGCACGTATTCGATCGGGTCTTCGATGGTGACGATGTGTCGCTTGGCCGTCTCATTGATCTCGTCGATCATGGCGGCCATCGTGGTGGTCTTGCCCTCGCTGGTCGCCCCGGTGATGAGCACGAGTCCTTTGCGGGCGTGGGCGAACTTGCGAACGATGTCGGGCATGCGGATTTGATCGAGCGTCATCGGTTCGCTGGCAAGAAGCCGCAAGACGGCTCCGATCTCGCCATCATTGAAACTGACGTTTACGCGATACCGCCGCTTTTGCGCGTCGGCATACATGAAGTCGATGTCGAGGTCGCGTTCAAATTCTTCGACCTGCTTCGGCGTAAGGAGCGCGTAGGTCAGGTCCTTGGCCATCTTCGAATCCAGAACTTCGCGCGTCACCGGCTGAAGTTCCCCGCCAACACGAAAAAGCACCGGCGAACCAGCCACAATATGAACGTCGCCAGCCTTCTTGCTGCGGGCGAGGTTGAGGATGTTTGCGATGTCAGACACGGGGACTCCTTAGGACACTCGGCACACTATTCTCCAGACACATTAGTGACCAAGCAACACGCATGCAACGAGCATAGCCTGACGGGAAAAGCTCCAATCGCCGAGACTCTCGTCATAACTTGTCGCTTGCCTGCAAAATCCCTCCTGATGCGTTTGGCCAATGCGGCTGAGAAATAGATTCTGCCAATTTGAAGGTCTATGCTAAAGGCATGCAACGCCTCAGTCTCAAGAGACCATGGCATTATCTCCCGAGAGCCATCCTGGCCCTTGGAATCGCCTTCTCGTTACTCGCCATCCCAACATACGCGGCCATCCAAAATCTTGTCGCTCGCGATGCCATGATCCGATCGAGTCTGTGGTTGCTTCTCGTCGGGTTCTTCATCGTCATCGCCTTCGTATACGAAGCAAGCCCTGTACGCATGGTCATCGCATTCCTTGGTTTGCTTGCGCGAAATCAGTTCGTCGAAATCATGAAGTGCGCAGAATCAAGTGATAAGGCAGCCCTGAAGGGAACCAAAGTTGCATTTGGATATCGACTGCTTTTCTTTGACTTCTACTATCTCAATGTAAGTTTGGACAGAGCTATCTCAGTGGACTGGAGTGCCGGGCAGTTCGCAGATTCCTCCGACGAACAAGCGTTCGGATGGCTACTCTGGTTCAAGTACGAAGATAAATGGAACGGCAAAGGTTGGCCAAGAGATTACGATTTGTTTGAAGTAGGCGACGGGGGCTCAAGACAGCAGGTCGAAGCACTTGGACGCCGTCTCGTCGCATTCCTGGAGAATGCAGGCGCTGACTTTATCGAGGTTCACACGGACCGAATGACTGGATTCAAAAAGGTTGGTCGGAAAATTGAAGGACCGCAAACGGTCTAGCCACGTGCAGAACTTGGTGGGCACGGCCCACCCTACATTGCGGCGGCCATTGCTGGGTCTTGCATCTTGGCGGCATTGAAGGCTCGGTGGCGGGCGGCGCAGTCGATGCAGGTGCCGCAGTGGGTGCCGAGGTCGGTTTTGCAGGCGTAGGTCAGATCAAAGGGCGTGTCGAATCTTGAACCGATCTTGACGATCTCGTCGCGGGTGAAATCGATCAGCGGGGTTTCGAGGTGAACCGGATTCCTCGCGCTCACCGACATCTCCACCAATCGACTGAACAGGTAATAATAATCCTGACGAAGGTATGCCGCGCCATTTCCCGGACCGGCTTCCGATTCGGTTTCGCTGGCGGCTTCACTTGATCCAACGACGACAGCCGCCGCGCCAAGTCGAATCGCAGTCTGCACACCGATCCCGAGCAGTTCGGCCATCAACAGCGGAACGGACGCGACCGTCAGCTTGGGCGTGTTCTGATTCGCCGAGTCCAGATGCTCGCCCGATTGACCGTTGGCGTTGCGATGGAGTCTGGCGATGGCGGTCAGATGCGGCAAGTCGATGTCGATGGTGTCGCAGCCGATCGCCTGGGCGATATCATGCACCGCGCTGCGTTGAGCCGTCGCAGCCACCTGGCCGAAATCGACATGCAGCAGATGCACATCGCGCTCACGGGCCGCATGCACCGCAGCCACCGTGCTGTTGATTCCACCGCTACACAGAACAACGCAATTCGACACGTTTCACACTCCCAAGTGTGCCCTTCGCCGCACTCACGCCCGGCGCGATAATACCAGCGCGAGAACCACTCCGTGATATATCGGCTTGCGACAACAACCGACGCCAGAAAACCGCCGCACCACGCCTGATATGCAGCATTGCAGGCGCTTTCAGCATCCCCCAAACGCTGGCACCAAACGCCCGATCCGCCCGCCCGTATAAGGTTGCAGGTCAGACGGGCAACCGATACGCTGCACCACCGGCACGTGGAGGGCGAACACACCATCAGCCCTGCCCCGTCGCCAACCGGGTAACAAAACGCACACGCTGCGTGATCTGGAAACTCAAAGTAACGAGGGAGTTAACGATGCCTGAAGTCGCGCCCTTTCGAGCACTGCGATATGACTTTGACCGCTTCGGCGGCGATTTGTCCGGTGTCTTGGCGCCGCCTTATGACGTGCTGGACAAGGCCGACAAAGACGCGCTGCTGGCCAAGGACGAACACAACATCGTCGCGGTCGATCTGCCCCACATCCCGCCCAAAGACGAAGGCCCGCAGCAAGCCTACGTCGACGCCCAGTTCAATCTGGAAAGCTGGACGGCGCTGGGGGTGCTCGTCCGCGAAGACAAGCCAGCCGTCTACGCCTATAACCAGACGTTTGAGATCGACGGAAAGAAACACACGCGACATCAGATCATCGTCGCGGCGCGGCTTCATGAATTCAACGAAGGTCTGATCCTTCCGCACGAAGAGACCTTCGGCGGCCCCAAAGCCGATCGATTCGCACTGACGCGAGAAACGCGCTGCAACCTGTCGCCGATCTTCTCCGTTTATACCGATCCGGAAAACGCGGTCGGCAGAGCCCTCGCCTCGCCGATCAGCGGCAAGCCCGATGCGGTCGCCAAATTCGACGGCGTGCAGCACGAGATGTGGGTCGTCACCGATGAGCAAGCGATTGACGGCGTCGCCAACGCGCTCATCAACAAGAACTTCTACATCGCCGACGGTCACCACCGATACACCACGGCGCTAAACTACCGGCAGTACCTCGCCGAAATGCACGGTTCAGCCCTACCGCCCAATCACCCAGCCAACTTCGTGATGATGGTGCTCGCCAGCATGGACGACCCCGGCTGCGTGATCCAGGGATACAACCGCGTCCTCTCGGGAACCGGCGCCAATCTCAGCGCACTGATGGAAGGTTGGTCCGATGGGATCGAAGCCGCCGACGACACATCGGCTGACATGCATCTCTACGACGGTGCATCCAAGAAGAAAGCCGGCGTACGCTTCACCAACCGCGCTATTCTCGAAGACATTGCATCGGACCACGCCCCCGCTTGGCGCGAACTCGACGTGGCCTACCTGCACCGCTACCTCATCGATACGCTGTCGGCCAACGCGAACTTCAAAATCGACTACGCCAAGTCGACCGAACTCGCCTGCAAGATGGCCGAGGAAAAAGGCGGCGTCGCAGTGTTGCCGAAAGCCACGCCAATGGAACAGCTCCGTGCCGTCAGCGAAGCCGGCGAACTCATGCCGCAAAAGAGCACGTTCTTCTATCCGAAACTGGCAACTGGCTTGACCATTCATCAGCTATACGAGGAGTAATGCGTGGCGAAGGTAGCCGGTCATCAACGATATTTTGCATTCTTGCGATGCGCCGTCATCATCGGCGCGTTTTGCATACTGGCGGGGTGCGGGCACCCGAAGGCGGATTTGTTTGACCCGCAAGCCGTTCGCCCGGCTGAAGCGCCCACGGTCTATGACGATCGCCCGTGGGCCGATGTGCTGCGGACGTGCGTGCGCGACGGACTCGTCGATTATGAAACGTTGAAGCGCGATCCGAGCAAGCTCGACGCTTACCTCGATCAGATTGCGTTCGTCGGACCGGTCACGACGCCGTCATTTTTCGGCGATCCGTCGGCGCGATTGGCCTATTTGATCAACTGCTACAACGCCTGCGTGCTCAAAGCCGTCCTCTCCGCCGATATCCCATCGACGATGCACGACGTCGCGATGCGCGATCTCGAATACGACTATCGTTTCAGAATTGATGGCAAGATCGTCAGCCTGGCTGACATCCGCGAGCAAGCAGCAGAAGAAAGCAAAGGCAACGCCCGATTCCATTTCGCGCTGTGCTCAGCCGCCAAGGGTTCACCGCCGTTGGCCGATCAACCCTATCGCGGCAACGGGCTCACCGAGCGCTTGAACGAGTTGGCGATGCGCTCGATCGACAATCCGAAAATGGTGGTGGTCGATCACGAACGTCAGCAGTTGCTCGTGTCCCTCGACATCTGGACCAATCGCGAGGCCTTCTATTCGCTATTTCGAAATGAAACGCGCAACACGACCGCCACCATGCTGAACTGTCTCATGCACCTTGCCGGTCCGCAGCGAAGGCAATTCCTCGCCCGCGCCTCAGGCTATCGGGTAACGCCTCTGCCGTTCGATCGGGCACTCAACGCCTGGTCGCCAAGATCCGGCGGCTAAAGCGCAGTAGCACAAACGCAGCGGCCCGGCATCGCCGACATTCCCGCGCAGGCGGGAATCCAGGGGAAAACAAAGGACGGTCCAGTTGAGTACCGCCCCCACCGACTCGAAATCATTCGGTAAAAAAGAAAAGAGACCCCAGAGCCTTGCGGCGGTGGGGTCTCTACGAGAAGGAGAAGGAGGAGTATTGTTAGCTTGCTGAGTTCTCAGCAATCGTTGCATTCATTCGATCGTTGGGGCGTGCGACTTTCTTGTCCACTGACTCCCAACCGTCGTGCCTTTCTATCGTCCAATTGGCACCGGCCAATCCCAACCTTTCAGGTCAGCCGATTTTTCTTGGCGGCATCATCATTGCCCGCCTCCATTGTTATATACGTCGTTCGTGCCCATTTCTTGACAGATTATTTTGTTATTTTTGACACTTTTTGGGCCAATCGAAGCCATTCCTCCTATATTCACAGATAGGCGGTGAGTTACGTTAATTGCGTAGCGCGTGGCGCGGTTGCTTGACGCCTTGGCCAACGATTCGATACTGCAGCCCGTCGGACTGCCGTGACTGTGGTCGGGCCCATTTTGGATTGCGTAAAAAGATGCCCTGGTTGTTCTTACTTTTTGTCGTCGTACCGGTCGTTGAACTGTGGCTGCTGATCCGGATCGGGCAGGTCATCCACGTCGGCCCAACCATCGGATTGATCATTCTGACTGGGGTCATTGGAGCGGCTCTCGCCCGTCGCGAAGGCATGCGGGCGATGACCAGGATTCAGGAGCGCGTCGCCTCAGGTGCAATCCCCACCGATGAGATGATCGAAGGGATGATGATCTTTGCTGCGGCTGTCCTTCTGGTGACGCCCGGGGTCATCACCGACGCGGTTGGTTTCGCGCTGCTCATCGCTCCGATCCGTCGCTTGTTTCGCAAGTCGCTCCAAGCCCACTTCAGTCACCGAGTCGCGATGCGATCGGGCCAAACGACCACGATTCATTTTGGCGGCGCGGAATTTTTCGGCGGTACGGCATCGTCCGCCACCGACAACGACGATCAATTCATCGACGTGTCCTACCGAGACGTAACACCTGACTCAAGCGACACATCCGAGTCAAAAAACCAATAGAGCAGTGACAACAGTGTTTCATAACCTTATCAAACCTTTTAAGCGAGCAAGCAACAATGTGGCGAGTGTGGTTGATTTGTGCGGCAATTCATGGATTTGTTTCGGTAGCCCTCGGCGCGTTCGGCGCGCACGGGTTGAAGGAACGTTTGGCCAACGCAGGCGAAAACATGACAGCCAACTTTGAAACGGGCGCGCGCTATGAGATGTATCACGCCCTTGCACTAATTGGCGTCGCGTTTCTGGCCTCCAGATTCCCGTCGAAAACGATCAACGCCTCCGGATACTGCTTCACCATCGGCGCGTGCATCTTCTCGTTCAGCCTCTACGCGCTGGCGCTCACTGGCATCAAAAAGTTGGGAGCGATCACGCCCATCGGCGGCGTGTTGATGCTGGCTGGCTGGGTACTGCTGGCGTATGCGGCGTACAGCGCAAACGACAACTAGCGCGATTCCGCTCAACCCAAGGTGCTGGTGTTCAATGTATCCTTAAGTCGCGCGATGCGCCGATAAGAAATGTCAATGCGCTCTTCGCTGATTCGGCCGGTCGCAACATGTTGACGGATTGAGTTGTGTATCCGCTGTCCGATGTCGAGATGATGGACCTCGGTGTTGGCATGGAGCATCACATCGATGCCGGCTTCGATTGCCAAAGCGATCGCTTCATCGAACGCGTAGTTACCTCCGATCGCCCCCATCCCCAAATCGTCTGAGAACAACACGCCCTCAAACCCGAGTTCATCGCGAACGAGACCCGTCGCAACCGCCCTCGAGAGCGTGGACGGATACACCGGGTCCAGTTGTTTGACAAACTGATGCCCTGTCAGCATCGCGTCAGCCAACCCCTTTCCGATCAACGTTGCAAACGGCTTCAACTCATCGCGCGACCAGCAATCGCTTGCGTCGACAAACCCCACGTGCGTATCAGACGCCGCGCTGCCCTGACCGGGAAAGTGTTTCACCGCACAACCAATGCCGACGCGATGATGCTCTTCGACAAATACGCTGGCCAATTCGCCGACAACATCGGGGTCGGATGAAAAACATCGCCCCCGTTTGCCCAGCGCGGGGTTGCCTGGATTGAGGTTCGTGTCGAGCACCGGGGCGAAATTCAAATTGAACCCGAGGTCGCGAAGTGCTTCGGCGATCTGTCGCGCCTGCGTCCGAGTCGCTTCCACATCGCCGGCTGCTCCCAAATCAGCCGCTGACTTTGTGGGCGGAAATCCGTATTCGGGCTTGAGGCGGATCACGCTTCCACCTTCCGCATCGATCGCCATCAGCAAAGGAATCTCTGCCGACTGTTTCAACGCCGCGACCAATTCACGCAGTTGCCCCTTGGACGTGACATTGCCAAGGTCTTCGCCCGCCGGTCCGCGAAAGTCGCACAACCACACACCGCCGAGATGGCAATCACGAATGCATTCGACGATCGGCGAACTCGCGGTGATCTGCGGCCCGCGAAATCCAACCATGATCATCTGACCGATTTTGATATCCAGCGATGGTTCCATGTTCGTGTCGAATTCGGGCATTCGATTAGTTGATCTTCAGCTTCATGATACCATCAACAATGAGAACCTTCATACCAGCGACCACCAGTGCAATTTTGAACATCCAGACGAAGAGGCTCGGAGACACATACTTCAACAGATGCTTGCCAAGAAGCGTTCCCGGGATCACGGCTGCGACCATGAGAAGCGAAAGCGTCCCGGTGGCGATGCCGTCAAACGTTCCAAGGATCAGGAAAGCAGGTAGCTTGATGAAATGTGTCAGTGTTTGACACACCGCTTTCGTGGCGATGAGGCGTTCCTTGACGTACCCATGACGGGAAAAGATGGGCGCGATCAGCGGGCCGATGGCACCGATCGTCAGCGCCATTGCGCCCGCAAGGAATCCGATGGAGAAGAATCCGCGCAAGCTTGTTTCCGGCGTCGGCGATTCCTGCGACTTACCCTTCGGTACGAACGGCGCGATCAAAACGTACAGACCAACGAGCATCTTGAGATAAGGCTCGCCGGCTTCGATGCGCCCAATCCAGTAGAGCGCCAGCGTACCCACCACGGCCCCCGGGAGCATTCCCATGATGAAGCGCCGGACGGCGCGAAGGTCCGCACTCTTCCAGAATGCAATCGACCGCGTCGTATTGCTGCACAGCTGAACCACCGCATGGAGCGGGATGGCCTCGCCGTGATCCAAGAACGACAGCATCACAGCCAAGAGCAAAATACCGCCACCCATGCCGATGATGCCGGAGATGACCGACGCGATCAGGGCAGCCAACGGCAGGACTATGGTGATGCTATTCAAAGCCGTTCATCCCAATGGGCTTTTGTCTTCGGAGCGTGCCGAGTCAAACCAACCGCCCGGGCAACTTTACATAACCAACTATAATTACTAAACTTAGCTCAACCGTTGACGCTGAGCAGTCATCCATGATGAACGATGCCGGTTTCCATTGTCCCGCCTCGTCCATGAAGTACTGCTTAAGATTGCAAGACGCTACAACAATGGATACTGGCAATCTAGTTCATGGACGCATAAACTAAAAACGTTAGTTTTATCAGTTTCGTGCATCGGTTAAGACTGTACGCATCGGGATTTAACGACCCACGGCAACCAGGCGCACACCACGGAAGTCAGCGCCGCGAACCGCGCGCAGCTTCCCTCAGGGCCCACTTCGATTCGTCCTGCTGTACAATGCTCGAAGTGGTTGGTGACGCTCACCGTTGTGGGGCGAGTCCGAGGTCGGTGGACGGGTCGCACCTGAATGGTCGGCCATTATCCTTCACGCGATAAAGCAATCGAATTGGCATGGCATTTCCTCTGCGGAGTTTCCAAACATGACAAACGTTTCAGGCAGGCGCTCACCGAATTTGAGTAAGTGGGTTGCAATCCTTGGTGCAGGTTTCTGCTATGCGCTGTTGGCCGCCCATGCCAATGCCAATCCAAACATGGTTGCCAACGGCGATCTTGAGCAGCCACCGACCCGTGCGAGCGTTCGACTAAGTGGAACGGAACGCGAGGCGATCTTTGAGATTCCCGGCCGCCAGAGTTTTGGCCGCGTCATTGCCCGCAGTCAATCGGCGGGCGGCCTCGCTTCGAGTTTGGTTGTCGGATATGTCCAGGGAGGAAACCTTGCCGGATTGATGGTGGACGCCTCTCAAATTAAAGATGTCAAAGGCGACTATGACATTGAGGTGTGGTTCGACTTACTCGGCAGCATTCGCCCCAATCGCGAGTATTCCTACAACATCATCTGCAGGGGAAACGGAAAAGGTGATGTCCCTGAATTGGAAATGATCGCGCCGGCATTTTGGGCAGACGGTCAATTCATGGGCGCTCAAGCCAAGCTGGCCTGGCCTAAAGAAATCAAATCATACGACGACTTTGCACGGCGCGGCGTGGTCAAGACGCCGGATTTTGATTTCGTCACCGGTGGGCAGTGGTTGGTTCTCCGGTTCCCACAAAACTTCAAGGGCAACGTGATCTTCACGCGGGTCAGCCTGCGCGAGTTGAACGAGGCACTGCTTGAAGGCAAGGAACCTCCGCTCCCAACGCCGACCCGCTACATCACCATCGACGATGTGCTCGAAGAACAAATCGTCACCGCCCATGAGCGAACTGCCGATGCACTCAAGCGAAGCCAAAACCAGCAGGGGTACTGGAATGCAGGCAGCGTCAGCGACAGCGTCGGAATCACGGCGTACATTCTCGACACGCTCGCACGCCAGGGTGAGGACCTCTCAACCAAGCCCATGAAGGCTGCGATGAAATGGCTGGCCGAGCAGGAGCCGACCACGACCAATTCCGTCGGCAATCGCTTGTTCTTCCTCGCCAACTACGGACTTCCCGAGTACCGCCAATGCGTGGCTGGCGACATCAACACGCTGGTTGACGCCCAGTACGATGATGGCGGCTGGTCCACGTCGACTAACCCCGAGGATCAAACCGAAAAGCGCGACCTGAAGACCGACAACTCGAGCACGCTTGATGCGGTTTCGGCATTGCGCGAAGCGTACTACGCCGGATACAAGATCGATTCAAGAACCTGGATCAATGCGGCCCGTTACTTCCGTGACGCCCAGGCTCGCGATGGCGGTTTTCGTGCCAGGCTCGACAAATCCGGCGGACTGGGTGAAGCGACGACAACGATGAACACAGCTTGGGGCATGAGTGGATTGTTCATGACCCTCGACATGGCCTTCGCGGCTGGCTCAACCCGATGCACGCAATACCTCAGCAACTCGCGCCACCTGTCGGGACTTCGACAAGGCATGGACTGGCTCGACGACTACTACGACGAGTATTACAAGAAACTGCCGACGCTCAATAGCCAGCCCAACCCGATCATCAACGCGTTGGCCATGCAAAGCTTCACGGAGCAATCGGGCGTCCTCCATCTTCACGAAAAAGATGTGTTCCGCACCGAAGCCGAATCGATCATGCCCTACTTCGACCAGGGCAGCGGTCTCTTCGCGGGGAGCCTCGTTTTCAGTGCAGCCGCCCTGAACCTGCTCGATGCCGGCAGCGCACCGATCGTGTTTCAACGACATATCGCCAGCGAAGACTCCGATCTGGACTTCTCGCGTGATGGCGACCACCTCGCTCGATTCCTCCGCAGAAGTCGCAAGAAGCCGCTCAACTGGCGCGTCTTTGATGTGGATGATTCGATCGACGAGATGGTTCGTGTACCGATTCAGTATGTGCACGTTGCGGGCGAATTGGACTTTGAAGATGGATACTGGAAGAAACTTCGCGACTATTGTTTCGGCGGTGGTGTGGCAGTCTTCAATATCGCAGAAGATCACGAACAGCGCCGTGCGGAAGTGGAAGCCGGTCTCGCCAAGGCCTTCGGCGAGTACAAGCTCAGCCCCATTTCCGAAGACAGTGCGATCCTCACGGCCAAGCACAAACTCAAGCACGAAGACCTCGGGGGCATGCGAACGATCGGCAACGGTTTGAAGGATTTTGCATTCCTCACGCCCAAAGACTGGTCGTGCAAACTCAACACCTACGACATCGAAGGCGACAAGACACCCTTTGAGTTTTTCGACAATCTCCTTCACTACACCATGGACGGCGATCCCCCACGCAGCAGTTTCCTGCTTTCGACTTGGGAAAAAGGAACCTCGACAGCCCGTTCCATGAAAGTCGCCTACGCGGAAATGGGCGGAACCCAACCGGCATTTCCCGACCAGATGGAAACCTTGAACCGCTCGATTGAATCCGGCTACCGCATGTCCATCGAGAGCACGCCCCTCGACAAGCCAGCCGACGACGTCCGACTGGTGTGGATTGCCTGTGCGGGCCCGGAGAAAATCACCGACAAGCAGCTGGACATGATCAACAAGCAGATCGACAAAGGCGCGTTCCTGTTCGCAGAAGTCCTGACAGGCGATCCGAATTGGGCCGAGTCATTCCGAGCGGACCTTCAGAAACTCGACGGCGACATCCGCATTCGCAAGCTCGTCGCCAACCATCCGCTTCTAAACGGGAAGCTCTACGAGACCTTTGGATACGACGTCCGCACGGTAGCGATGCGCCGCGATCTGCGCGACGATCTGGAAAAGCTGCCGCGTATTGACGCGTACGTCATCGAGCGCGACGGCGAAGAAGTCGGCGTGTTCAGCACCCATGACGTGGGCAGCGGCCTCGGATATTTCCTTTACCCGAAGTGTCGCGGAATCATGCCTGAAGCAAGTCGGCAGCTGGCCGCGAACCTGGTGCTATACTCTTTGCAAAGATCGTTGCCCAAGACCATGTAGAACCAAAACGCACCGCCAACAGGGCGCGGGGCAAGGGGCAAACGCCAACTGGAATTAGTGACCGTCATGAGTTTTCGAGGAATTTGGCAACATAAAATGAGAACCGCAAAAACACGCGTATCGATATTGTCGCGTTTGATCAAAACGAAGCGATCGGTTGGCTCCCTGGCGATGCTGGGCCTTGTGATGCTGTGTGTCCTAGCCGGCGCCCAGTCGGCTGTGGGTGACACTATCGTCTTGAAGGACGGTACGATTGTCGAGGGTGAGATCCTTCGCGAGAGCACCCGATTCGTCAAGATCAAGACGCGTTTCGGTGACAAGTCGTACAAGCGCAACAAGATCGAAAAAATCATCAAGGAAAACCGCGAAGGCAGCGCCGTGTTTTCGATCAACAGCGTACGCAACTATTCAGAGCTGACCGACCTGGCCCAGACGTTAAAGAACGCCGACGCCCTCTACGAGTTGGGCCGCTTCGACGAAATCCCACCGCTGATCGAACCGCTCCTTGGGAAGGGAACGGAATTTGATGACAGCCGCATCAAATGGTTGCTGATCGAAAACTTTGAGCGCAAAGGCGACTGGACCAAAGTCGATGAAATGCTTGATGAAATGTCTGAGTCCAAATTGGAATCCGACAAAATCCGAGCCAAGGCGCACAAGGACATTTTTGAAGAAAACCCCGAGCGCAACCTGCGCAAGGTCGGCGGTGTCCGCACCAAAGAATTTATGGAGCGGGACATGCGCAACAAAGCCAAGGAACGAAACTCGCTTCAGGATCGCGAGATCATGCGGGCAGCGCTGATGGAATACCTCAACCAGATCGTGCGCAACGACAAGATCAGCGTTGGCGCGTTTTCCGATTCGCTGGACCCTGAGGAAACGTACCGCGCGATCATCGAAGTCATTCAAGACAAGGATGACCCGGACCGCCGGTTGATCGTCGAAGAAACGCTGCCCTATCTGGAATTGATGCACAAGACCGAACAGTCAATCTACAAGGCCCAGGCCATCCTGCCGGGATATGCATCGGGATTCGAATTGGATCTCGTTCGCACGGAAGTCGTTCATCTTGAACAGGTGTATCGCAACTTGATTGCAATGCTTTCAGGCGCCTACCCCGACAATCGCAACTTTTCGTTCGGCGGCGATGATGGCCGGCTTACCGCGGATCAGCGCGAACAATGGCGCGACGCGTGCGACGAATTTCTGGACCTGAGTCGCCCCATGACCAAACTGATCGAATACCTGCTCAAACGCGCTCGCGGTTTCCCCGAGAAGCTGACGCCGTTCATCAAGCAATGGGAAGACACGCTCGAACGCGTCAAGCAAATGGAACAAAACACCAATCGCAATCGGGATCGGACACGCGTCTGACCCGACGCTCATTGCGAATAGTTGGAACACAAATTCCGGGCACGTGTTGTAAGGCTCCAGGAAAAATGTCAATCAGGACTATCGACACCATGAAAAACAAGACATTGATTTTAGGCGGACTTCTTGCCGGCACATGCATGGGCTTTGCCACCAGCACTTGGGCATCGTCCTTGACCGAACTGCAGTCCAAATATGCAAAAGGTGAATATGCCGAAGTGGTCAACGAGTTGACCGAAGAAATCAAAGGCAACCCCGGCCACGAAGAGGCGTACGTCTTGCTCGCTCAGTCGTACGAAAAGCTTGAGAAAAACGAACAAGCTGCCGAGATATGGACGGAGTTAAAAACCATCACCGATGATCCCGAGCGCACGCAACTCGCGCGCTTGGGGCTACTTCGCATCCGAGGCCCGCAGAAACCTGACTTCGACCCTGGAGAAACGTGGGAAAACGACCCGTACAAGGTCGACGTGGGACGCATCGATTGGAAGAGGCTCGAAGCCGACGTCGATTCCGTCAAGCCCGTCGGCGGTCGCGGCAAGCTGCCCCCGGTTCTCTACGAAAGCCCCTTCTTCAAGATGTACGCCCCGACGGGAAGGTCGGCATACGCAGCCAACCAGTTGGCCGAAAAGTACACGGAATTCCTGCTTGAAAAGTACTTCCACGTCGGGCAGGAGTGGGCCCTTCGAATCCCGATTCTGATTTTCAAGGACAGCAAGGACTACGTCGGCTTCAATCCGGCATTCCAGGGCAGCGCTGGAGTGACATATAGTGACACCCGAACCGGCGTCCCGATCTTCATCGCGATGTACATGCTCGACGAAGATGGGCAATTGGACCGTGATGCGCTGGAAGGCACCCTTCCCCATGAATTGGTTCACATGGTGATCCATGAGTGGTTTGGCGGAACGGCTGTCCCCCGCTGGATCGATGAGGGGATGGCCCGACGCATGGAGCAGACCCGCAACCACTACGCCGAAGCGGCAAAGACCGGTCGCGATGCAGCCGCCGGCGAATACTATCGCTTCCGCGACCTCTTCGCCCAGAAGCAGTATCCGCACCGAGGCGATCGTGTCTGGCGATTCTATGAGCAGAGCGCGACGATGATCCTGTTCCTGCTCGAACAGTATGGGCCGGATGCCGCGTCTGCGTTTTTCACGGCGCTCAAGCAAGGCAAGAGCCATGACGAGGCAACGGCTGGCGCGTTGGGACTGCCCGAAGACATCGCCGTGGATGAGTTTGAAAGGCGTTGGGCGGAATGGGCCCGTGAGCAATACGTGCGCTATGGCGAGAAAATCGACGAGGGTGAAGTCAAGACGGCAGAAGCCTTGGACAAGCCCTTGGTGCAGGCGTCGTTCAGCGAGTTGGCCACCGCAGAACACGCTGAGTTCTGGGGCGACATTCGCACCGATTCGCTGGATCATTTCAAAGACGTCGGAGGTTCCAAACGGTTCTGGAAAGTCGAAGGCGACAAGTTGGTCTGCTCGATGAAGCCCAGTGCGATTGGTTCGCTCCTCGGCGTGCGGATCAACGAAGAGCCGCCGATGGCGTTCAAGTGCAAGATTCGCGCACCGGAGGCCTCATACGACGCGCCGGTTCATGTCGGGCTGGGAATGCTCGACCATCGCGGCGACGACACCGGCATCGAAGTCGGTTTTGTCTTGACCGATCGCCAGGAACATGCGGTCACTTGTGTGGTGACCGATGAAATCGCCTTATTCGTCGATGAAAAATGCACGGGACGCTTCCCCTCGCTGCGGGCTGATCAACTCAACGAGGACATCGATTGGCCGCTCGCCCTGGTTGCCTACGGCGCGCTGGAAGTGTCCGACATGAAAGCAACCCGTTTCGAGGAATTCCTGCTGGTCTCCGATGCCAAACCAGAATAGCCGGGGGCGCCAAAGTATCAGGGGCCAATCGCCCCGCTGTCTTTATCTGGGGTGGGCTGATCTGTTTCGCGCAATCGTATTGTTGGTTGCGCTGAACATGTCGGTCCGCCCCAGTGCAGTCCATGCGCACCCGCACGGGCCCTTCGAGTTGGTCACACACGAACACCCCGCCCTGGGACTGATCATCAACATCGAATCCGATCGGGTTGTCTACGACATTTCACTGTCCAACGGCTTCCTCAACACGCTCGTCCCGCAAGAACGGGGCCACCTGAAGCTGAGACTCGAAGAGAACACTTTCATCTTTGAAGATCCCAAGCAGGAGGCAGCCGAACGCCAAAGCATCGAAGCCCATTTTTCGCAGCTGCCGCCGTTGAAGATTAATGGTTCGGAGTGCAACCCGCAGTTTGACGGCTTCAAATTCGTTCGCTCCAGCGCGTCAGCCGACATCAAGGAAAGCGAAACACTCCCACCCGACGCCCGTGTGCGCGTGTCCTTCCCCACGCCCGACGAACCAAAGCACGTCGAACTCTTCTGGAACATCTTCGCGACCGCCTACTCCGTGGATGCGTTCGGCGATCCTGTCAAGCCCAGTCTCGCGGCCCGACTCGACACGCGTGTTCGAAGTCGCATCATCACATTCACGGGCGACAAGCCGACGATCGCATGGGAAGCGCCCAAAGCGCAACAGGACATGCGCATCCCCGCCCCGCCGGTCGAACATGAGGGGCGAACGCTTCCGGTTCTTTCCATCATCATCGTAGCCGCAGGGTTGGCTGGCTGTTGGCTCGGCGGTCGGGCCAAACGGCCGTGGCGAATTCGCACGGTCGTGATTCTCATCACCGCAGTCACCGCGTTTCAGCTGCGACATGTCGGCGGGTTCACGCCAAGCGATGCCCCAACACCGACGCCAATCGAACCGTTTCAACAGCGGGCATCTGAAATCTTCGACGCCCTGCTGTCCAACGTCTATCGCGCGTTTGATTTTCGCAGCGAAAGCGACATATACGACGTGCTCGCGCAAAGCGTTGACGGCCCGCTGCTCGATTCGGTGTACAAGGAAATTCAAGCGGGGCTGGTGTCGGCTGAACAAGGCGGTGCGGTCGCCAAAGTGAAGTCAATGGAAGTGCTCGAATCGCAGCTCGTCGACCCGCAGCCAAGAAGCGACGGAGCATTCGAGATCAAGAGCCGGTGGCGCGTCGAGGGCATGGTGTACCATTGGGGTCATGTGCACGACACCTCCAGTATCTTTGAAGCGATTTATACGGTTGCCCCGCGCGACGGATTCTGGAAAATCATCAGGACCGACATGAAGTCGGCAATGCCCGAAACATAAGTCACGACGATTGCTCGCATAACCATGGTTCAATTCACCGACGTCGAATTCACCTATCCCGATCGGGCGTTTGCCGTGTCGATCCCCGAGCTTGCCGTCGATGATGGACAGCACGTGGCAATCGTCGGCCCGAGTGGCAGCGGAAAATCGACCCTGGTGAATCTCATCGCGGGCGCACTCATCCCTCAAAAGGGATCGATCACCACCTGCGATACGAAGCTGACCGGGCTGGATGATGCGGCCCGCAGACGCTTTCGATTGAAGCGGATCGGCATGGTGTTTCAGGAATTCTCGCTGCTCGAATATCTCAACGTGCGCGACAACATCCTCCTTCCGTTCAGGCTGGGCGCGCTGACGATGCCCTCAGATGCCAACGATCGCGCCGATCAACTTGCACAGAGCGTCGGTCTCGATCGACATCTGACGCGGTATCCACGGCAGCTCTCGTTCGGCGAACGTCAGCGCATCGCCATCTGCCGCGCCCTGATCACGTCACCTTCGATCGTGTTGGCCGACGAGCCCACCGGCAATCTCGATGCGGCCACCACCAACGAAGTCATGGCCATTCTCACGGACCGCGCCAAAGCGTCGAAAGCAACGCTTATCATGGTGACGCACAACATAGAATTGTTGAATCGTTTTGACCGGACGATTGATGTAACGCAGTTTGCAACGGCGGCGCACCAATGAAACACATGCTTTTCATGGCTTGGCAGCACCTGCGCTTCTACAAGTTTCGAAGCGCGATCCTCGTCATGGGACTCACGCTGACGATCGCCCTGCCGATTGCGTCGCACCTGATCATTTCAAAGTACGGCGCATCGCTGCGATCGCGGGCCAACGCGACACCATACATCCTCGGCGCACGCGGCAATCGTTTCGACCTGGTTCTCAAGTCTCTCTACTTCGGTGATGCCGATCTCGATGCGATTTACCTGGAGGATGTGAACCAACTGGAGCGATCCAAATGGGGAACGGCGATTCCGCTGCACCTTGGGCATACGGCGAAGGACATTCCGGTCGTGGGCGTGCCAGTCGCTTACTTCGAATTTCGCCAGTTGGCGGCAAGTGATGGCCGCGTTGATTTCGACTTGGGCGATGTCGTGGTCGGATCGATTGCCGCGGAAGAACTGCGGCTAAAGGTCGGCGATCGCATTCTCACCGACCGCAAATCGCTCTACGACATTGCGGGGACGAACCCCGTCAATCTCAATGTGATTGGCATTCTCAAGCCTTCCGGGACGGCCGACGATCGCGTCTTGTTTACGAGCCTTGAGACGTCCTGGTTACTCGATGGCCTGATGCATGGTCACGCCGATCCGGAGCATTCCAGCGCGGACGCGCATGGCAAGGGCGTCGCCTATCACGAAGTCACACCGGAAAACCGATCGTCATTCCACCTGCACGCATTTCCAGCCGAAACACCGGTGACTGCGGCTATCATCACACCGAAGGATCAAAAAGGTGCAACGATCCTCGAAGCCCGTTATGAAAATTCGGACACGCTGCAGCTTCAAGAGTGCTCGTTGATCATTGAAGAAATTCTGGCGATGGTCGTGCAGATTCAGACATTCTTCGACACATATTACGTCTTCGTGCTGATTGCGACGCTGTTGTTTGTCGGTTTGATCGTGGTGCTGTCGGCCCAGTTGCGGCGAGCGGAGTTGGAAACGATGCGGCACATCGGCGCAAGTCGCGGATACACGATCGGACTTCAAACGACCGAACTCGCCATGATCGTCGCGATGGCCGGCGTGCTCTCAATCGCGATCACATTGCTCGGACTTCAAATCGCCGGCCAATACCTCAACATGGCCTGAAACATGTCGCCATGCGCCAGCCAACATCGGCGCATGAAAAAAGCGCAGCCGACAGGCTACGCTTGGGGTTTCGTTCGTTTGTCCTGGCAGTTCAGCCGAAGACGCAGGAATCAAGTCAGCCAGCAAACGCGAGCGGGCAGTGGCGCACCTTGATCGTCAAGAGACGGTGACCTGCCGAGGCGCAGTCGTCTGCTGCGACCGAAGCTTATGGCGTTGTCGTCAGACCTGACGACGACCCACCGTCGATGTCCTGTTGCAATCCGGTGAAGTAGGCCGTGATGAATGTCTGCGTAAGCGTGCTGGCCGTCGCTTCCAAACCAGTCAGCAGTGTGCTGCGAACGGTTGGATCGCACGATCCGAGCTGAAGAACGCTACCACCCACGAAAAGAGCGGCCAATGCCTTTCTCTTCATGCGATTCTTGCCTCGCTTTGCCATTGTGTATGCTCCTGATGTATTGCGGTTGATGGCTTGTCGAACGCGGCGAAAGCGCGGTCACCGTCAAGAGGCTAAGTTATGCCGCCCACGAAGGCAAGACAATCACCGAGTTCCTCGCATTCCGCAGATTCCTATTGTTCTACACATCGGAAGCGATCGGGGTGCGGTTTAGAACTTCCGATATGATCGATTATACATCTTGGTCACTGTCCAGTTGTCCGATAATGTCGCCGCGACCAACATCGATTCTGCGTCAAAAATGAGGGGGCCTGAGCAGACACCGCAGCGCCCGCCTCCCCCTGTTTCGCGTGTAGTGTCAAACTGGATGCACGGCTTGGCGAACCCGCCGAGCCAACCGTTTGGCCCCGCGATGGCATTCAGCAACCTGAGGATGCTAGCGCCCCACGTTGGCGGTGGCCAACATGTCGGTCTGCATCTTTGACTGAGCCAGACTTAAGTTTCGCTTTACCGTTGAAAGAGGGAACCGACGCCCGGGGCAGTCGGTCTTGTGTGTTACGCCGCCGTGACTCTTGATGTTGGCTGCCGACAGTCCGCATTGTTGCGATAGGAACAAGACGAGTTTGTCGACGCTGGCCATCTGAGCCGATGTGGGTGATGTGTTCTGGAAATTCCCAACCAGGCAAATCCCGATGCCGTGCTCGTTGTAGAAGTTGTCACCCGTCTTGCAGTGGGCGCCGGTCTTTTGCTTCGTCCAGCGAGACCCCACCTCGATCTTGCCGTCATAGGTGTCCGTACCGTTACCGATGACGAAATGGTATCCGAGTTCGTCCCACTTACGAACGTTTCGATGCTCGTGGTCAAATGCGACTGCGCCGCCCTTGGCCGTCGCGCTGTGGTGCAGCACGATCTCACGCCAACGATTCTTGATCCCGCCGGGCGGAATCCAGCCTGGCTCGGCCACCACCGTCTGAGGCCTCTGCAAAGGACGGGGAGCGGGGCGCGGGACCGGTCGCTGGGCATAGTGCTGAACAGGGGGTGGAGCGGGCGTCGGGATTACCCGGTTACGGGGCCGTGGCTTGGTCGCGAAGATGGGTTTGGAGAAACGGTCCATCCCTTTTTTCTGATCCGCACACCCTCCGACCGCGCCGCAAATCAGAATGAACCCTGCAGCCAACTTTAGTCCTTTTCCAACACCCATCATGCTCGAACCCTTCAACAAAACAATCTCCCATCTTGGCTCATTTACCATCGCCATCTTGAACCAGATTGGCCCGACAAGTCCGCCTTTAGGAGCATATCGGCACGACGGCCAAAATGCGACCATCCGTTTTTTGGACGCGCTTTCACGACCCACTCCATGCCGATCATCGCGGTTTTGCGTACAGTCGGATGGGGCTTTTGAACGATAATACAACCAGAGAAAAAGCAGTAATGAGTTTCCCCCATATGGCACGATAATACGGGCCGACCCAGAGGAGGGAGTTGATGTTGATGCCATATCAAGAAGAGCCACATAGCGCAAGACTGCGTCCAAACATTGATGAAGACGAACTGGCATTCTGGAAAGAACGCTTAAGTGCCGTTCCCGATCTTCGCTGGGCCAAAGTCATGCGCCTCCGCCGGGCCATCCACACCAACGGATACGATGAAGCCACGAGCATCGACAAGATGCTGCAACGCATCGATCAGGATCTCGCGATGCTGTGCCGCGAGTCGGATTCGGAATTCGGATAACCAACTCTTAGTCGTTTCAGCCCCGCCCCCTGAGGACAGAGGGCGTCATCCCACCACGCTTTATCTGCGGTCACAGCGTTCCAGCATTGACATTGACGAATACCTTGGCGGAGTCCGACTCCGATCAACAGCTGCTTCTCGCAATTCGTGGGAATACAAAAACAACTCCGCTTCACCGAACTTTCGGCGAAACGGAGTTGAGTCTATTCATGCCGTGGTTGTGCCAACGATCCCGGACGACTGCGGGCAACTCGTTTAGCCAACTGCCGACGACTTTTTCTTCGCGGCTTCGATGAGGCTGCGGACGTCTTCAGCGCTGAGTCGATTTCGCTTCTGAGGCTGCTCGAACGTCTCTTCCGAATCGATCTTCGCCGGTTTTGGATTGGTCGCGACAGCCCGCTGATTCGCGCGTTTCACGGTACTGGCTGGCTCGAACCGCTCCTCCACATCTTCTGCTTCCGGACCCTCAAACTTGATCGTCTTGGGTTTCGACGATGTTGTGGCTTGGCTCGATCCTGCTGAGCGACCGTTCGATGCGGTTTTGGGCGCCTGCTGCGGCGGCGCAGATCGCGCCACTTTGGTGACAGCCGCCAAGTCATTCGCGCCCACCGGTGACGGAATGCTGTCGACAAAGTCGGACGTATCGGGCATCAAGGTCGCCGGATGCGTGTCGTTGATTGAAGGGGCTGACTTGATCGCCGCTTCGAGTCGCTCGCGTGAATGCTCCGCTTCCGTCACCCACTGCTTCATGGTTTCGGCTGTCTTGTGCGATGCGCTGAGCATCTTGCCCATCATCTTGATGCGTTCATTGGCATCGAGACTGGCTTGCGACACGCCCCTGAAGATGCGCTTGACTGCCAGGCACAACTCGTTGAGTTCGTCGGCTTGGGCGCGGGCGTTTTGAATCGTGCTGATCGGGTCGGCCAACGACTGCTGCAAGTCGCCGAGACGCTTCTCGACGTTTTCCGCGATGCCAGCCGAGTGCTTGACGCTTGCACTGATCTCTGCCGCCCGCTCGTCGTCTTCACGAATGGTTTTCACGATCGCGTCAGCCGTCGCCACAAGCTCTTGAATCTCCTCGGCGTGGGCGGCCATGCTGGCTTCGATCTGCTTGCCAGCCGCGTTCGCTTCGTTCAACTCACCGTGCAGCGACTTGGCCACGTTCAACTGCTTCGAAAGCTCTTCTGACAGCGTCTCGGCCTGTTCCTGCTGCGACGCGAGGTTGGCGCCGTTCTGGTCGGCCAACTGGTTTTGATCCTGAAGGGCGACGATGCGCGAGGCGGCTTGATCGACCAGCGAACCGATGTTCTCTTCGCACGCCTTGGCTTTGGTGGACAGTGCTTCAAGCGAACGGGCGCGGTGATCAGTCGTGTTGGTCAGCGCCCAGACTTCTTGGATCAATTGGTTGATCTTCTCGCGACGCTCGTCCGCGTGGGCGACCATGTCGTTACCGCTGACGATGGCCTCATCGAGGATTGTGACCGTCTCGGTGGCGCTGGCGATTTTGTCCTGAATGGCTTTCGCGGCTGCGAGAGCGGCTGTGTTGACCCGCTTCTCAGCCTGTTCTGACGTTGCGATCGCCGTGTCTTCAACCGTCACGAGTGCGGCGCGGGACTTCTTGTCGATTTCGAGTGAGAGATTCTTGAGGTTTTCTTTCGATTCCGTCGCGGTCTTTTGAATCGTGGTGATGGCGATACCGCCCTGCTCCTGAATCTGACGACTGACCTGATCGGTCTTGCTCTGCGACAGCTCCGTCATCCGGACATCGCAGTTCGCCGCATGGGCTTCGACATCCTTGATGAGGCTGGACTTGTGCTGTTCAAGCGCCGACTTGGCGTCAGCCGCTATCCGCTCAACGGTTTCTCGGGCGTGAGTGATCTTGCTGAGGGCAAGTTCGTCAACCGACACCGCGAACTGATCGATGATTTCCTGAGCGGCATGCTTTCTGGTTTCGAAGTTGGCTCCAATCTCCTGCGCCTGCGACTGCATCGAGTCCTGAATGTCGGTGGCCGAGTTCCGCAGCGATTCTGAGATTCCGAGCGCTTCGTCCTGGAACGCTGCCAGCGACTCGTCCAGCATCATCTTGGCCCGTGACGCACCGCTGTCGACGATAACGTTCACCGAGTCCTGCATCGTCTTGAGACGCGACTGAACCGATGCCAGGGTCTCTGCCGCCAGTGCTTCGATATTGAGGATCGACTGCTGCGTTTCGGCAAGCTTGGCTTCGCTTTGACTGACGCGGTTCATCATCGTGCTGGCGTGGGCTGTGGCTTCTTCTGCACGCTTCGCCGCCGCATCTTCCGCCGCAACGAGTTGCTCATAGCGACGGATGCTGTCGGCGATGCGGGCTTCGATCTGCTGACCGGCGGACTGAATCGCATCCATCGCATCATCGCGACACGTCTTGATCGAATTGGCTGACTTATCCCGCGCCGAGTGAATTTCGGTTGTCGATTCGTCACTTAGCGTCTTGATCGCGTTGACCGAATCGTTCTTCTGCTCGTCGATGGCGATCGCCGCACGGTTGATCTTGTCCGTTGCGTTGTCGGTCAGCCGGACAACCTCTTGAATCCCGCCGGCCAACCGCTCCTGGATACCATCACCAACCTGGCGAATGCTGTCGTGAATCGTTTCGTGGCGTTCTTCGAATTCCCGGCGGGCATCTTCGATCTGCTTGTGAATTTGCCCAGCCGTCGCGTTGGCGTTTTCGATGGAGCCTTCGAGTTGTTCCTGTTGGGCCTTGGCTTGGGCGTCCAACTCGATCAGCTTCGCCGCGCCTGCTGTTGTCTCTTCCGCGATCTTGCGCGCATCCATGGCGGCTTGGCGACATTGCTCGTGGGCAGTGGTGGCCGCCGCAGCATTTTCTCGATGGGTCGACAGGTCCTGGCGAATCTGCGCAAACGTCTTGGACAGATTCCCTTCCAAGTGCCGGGCATCGTTGAGCGACTGCTCGACCTGCTCACCCAGGTTCGACGTATCTTTGAGGTTGCGCTCGGCGCGTTTCAGTGCATGTTCGGCATCGGCGAGGACGCGTTTGGATTCAGAGCCAGCCGCATCCATTTCGTCGCGAATGATGGCGACCTTCTCTTCGACTTCCCGTCGGGCGTCGCGCAATGCCTCTTCCTGCTCGTGTTTGAACTGATCGATAACATTCGACAGCTCTTCCCGCCGACAGGTCAATTCGTCCAACTGCGCAAGCATCTTGTCATGCTCGTCGGCGACGACATTGCGCGACTCGTCGATCAACGCCTGGGCCTGATCGCCAATGTGCTGCAACTCTTCGTGAATCTGCTGAGCCGACTCCAGACTGGTGAGCAACAATTCGATGCGTTCGTCCGTTGATGAACCGATGCGTGAAAGGGCATCCGCGAAGTCAACGAGTTGGCCATGCGTCTCTTCCGCCCGCTGAATCGCGGCTTTGAGCGATGATGCACGGGCATCGGCTTCTCCCGTGCTTTCCGCCAATTCTTCGAGGGTGTGGGCGACATCGTCTTGATCCTGACCCGTACCGCCGCCGACCGTCGCCGGGATCTTGGCCAGTGCCTCCTGAAGCTGTCGGACCATCCCTTCGACTTTGCCGGATGAGATCTTGGGACGCTCTTGTAATTGCTGCTGCTGGTTTTCTTCCTGCCCCGAATCTGCGGCGCACTTGGAAACCATAGACGCGGTGATGTTGGTCTGTTTTTCTTTGGCGGCGTGGTGCATGGCTCTCTTCGCTAAGTCGTTTATTTTTCTGGGAACACCCCCGGTCATTTCAGCGATGCGCCGAATGGCCTTGCGTGCAAATATCTTTTTGTTCTTCGCACCGGCGACGCTCATTCGATTCAGGATGTAGTTTTCGGTGTCAGCCCCGTGCATGGCGGTCAATTCGCCAAGTCGCTTCACTGCGCCGGCGATCGTCTTGAGTTCGTCTGTTCGGAGCGTGTTCTCGATCGCTTCGCTGCCAACCAGCACAACCGAAAGCTTCAGCCCACGTTTGCCGGCCGAATCGATGTGCTCGTACAGGGATACAAGGTCGTCCGTCAGAAGGTGCTGCGCCTGATCGATGATGACGGCGCACTTTTTGTCCGTCGCCTCCGCGATGATCTCCACGATTTCGCCGGCGACCTGATCGATACCACGGCGTGATGTTCCACCGATGTCCGACTGGCCCGGATTCGCCTGCTTTTGAGTCGCGTTGGGTGGCGGAACCGATAACGAGAGAATCCGCGCCTCGGACTTAAACCGCGCCACCATCGCCTGGGCGAGGATGCTCTTGCCGCAACCGTCCGCACCTTTGATGAGCGACACCCCACCGCTGTTGAGCTGCTCTTTCACGGCCTGCATGATGCGTTCGCATGCGGAGTTGGCGTGGAAGAACGTGACGCTGGTCGTTTCCTCAAACGGAGGACGATTCAATCCAAACGTTTCGAAATACGTGGAATCCATGGACGGCTCCTTCAACCGCTCAATAACGGAATCAGCGTCCGATCATCACAATCGGCGCAGAACGGCGGTACTCGCGTTTAATATCGGAACCTGCCCGTTTTGACTGGAGTTATCGGCCTTTACGGGGGCGTGAAGCGGACTCTGGAGGTTATGCGGGCCGAGATTGATGAAGGGTTTTTGAAAAATCAAGTGTTCATTCGCGGGGGATATCATATCTCAAATAAGGAAGCGTATGTTTGGGTCAATCCAGCCCCCCAGTGCTGGTTGCCCACATTTGAAAGAGGAGAGGAGGAGAGCGATGGTAGGGTTGGTTAACGCAGTGGGAGCAATCCCCGCAGCTAACGAGCAGACACGATTGACAGACCGGCAAGTGGCATCGTTCCCCGAGGATGCGGGTTCGCCACCCATGTGGGTGCGTCCGCACGACGCAAGGGACAAAACAGAGACAGCCCAAGCCGTAACACCGACAGACTTCGAGCAGTTCACACAGCAGCGCGAAGTCGAAACAGGAAACGAGTTCGAGAGGGCTGAGCGACAGGCGGCTTCTCACCCAGGCTTGGGTGACCGCATCGACATGTTCGCTTAGACCGGATCGAACGCAGGGTGGACGAAAGCCTGCCCGGGTTTCCAAGACAATCTTACGATACCGCGTAGAGACGGTATGCGCATGGGACTCCAATGCGCAAAAGACAGGCGCGTCTGATAAACGCCAACCTCCAGCCTGTCAAAGAGTGAACCGACTTGCACTTCAGTCGTTGTTGAGGCGGGATTCGGGCACGGTCACCCTTTGGCCTGAACTGCTACCCTTTGGCCCGACTACCCTTTAGCCCGACTGGGAAAATCGAGCAAATCGGCAGAGATGGTGTCCTGCAACCCTTCAAACACATCTGCTCCGGCAAACTTCAGATTCAGCGGAATCACACCCCCCGAATGACCGATGCGGTCGTTGAGCGTCGTCCAAAGAGCCCGCAATCCTTCAAACTGATCGGCTCCGATTTTTCCGCCCTCACCAGGAACGTGCATGCCCACTCGAATGATCGGCGCATCCGTGCCTTGATCCGAAACGTCCCAATTCGACTGTGAAAGCCAGAGGCTCTGGGCCACAACCGCCCCATCGGGCATCACCAGAAAATGCAGGTCTTCACGCTGCCCGACAGCCGTCAGCGTCCGCGTTGATGCAACAGAATCGATGGGCACAATGGTCACGCCCCGCCAAGGCTGGGTCAGCGTCGGGCAGGAACTCACAGCTTTTTGAGCGTATTGGGAAGGCGTCAGGGTGAAGGTGATGCCTGAATCAGGTTCAAGCCAGAAGAGAATGCCCCCACCACCCACCATCGCGAGGGCAAGGCTACTCAAAACTCGGAACATCCGTGTTCGTTCGTCCATCGTGTTTTTTCAATTCTGTAGGGTTTGAAACGGGTTTGATAACAGCGCATCCAATCGCCAATTATCAGAGTGTCTTTGTAATGGATTCATCGGGAGAGGACAAAGGAATTGGTCAACATTTCTCGGCAACTTGTGAAATAGAATCGTGCATCCGCACATTCCCCAACGGTCGTTCCACCTTCAACCACAACCTTTTCCAACAAGATGTAACAGCGCACATCACCCACACAAGATATAGGTTAAACCCAAATTGAGGCCCGAGACGTTCAAAAAATGAAGCATTGAAACGCGCAAACCTGTGATATGATCCGCAAAGGTTTCATGGAACCAAAGGAGGTCGAACCAATCGGGCCGAACATGACGAGAGACACAATGCTCGAGATGACATGGACATGCCCGCATTGCCACGGTTCCGATGCCCTCCCCAGCGCCATCGACACCAACCTGGTCACGTGTGAAGGGTGCAAGTTCTC
>JAUIEW010000279.1 GCA_030429365.1 Phycisphaerae bacterium | reverse complement strand
GTCGGCACGAATGGGACGATCTTTGAATTCCCGACCGGTCCCGATGGTGAGTTGCACCACGGCATCATTCGCGCGGACGGTTCGAACCAACGAAACTTCAAAGTCGCTCAACTGCGCACAATGCTGGAGAAGACCGGCTTTGACCAAACACAGTTGAGCAACAACCGTGGATTCGGATTCCTCCACGATGGAACGGTCGATTCGATTACGCGGTTCATCTCGTTGCCGGCATTCGGTGTGGCCAATGATCAGGAGATCGCTGACCTCGTCGCGTTCATGTTGTCGTTCGGTGGTTCGGATCTTCCACTTGGCAACACGACGAACCCCGCCGAATTGCTGGGCCCACCCAGCAACGACACCCACAGCGCTGTCGGTGTACAGATCACGTTTGACGCAACGAATCAAAATGATGCAGCGTTGGTCAGTCTCCTCGATCAGGTGATCGCACTCGCCGACGCCAATGCAATTGGTTTGGTAGCGAAGGGTAAGCAGCAGGACATACAGAGGGGCTACAAGTATGTAGGCGGCCAACTCATGCAGTCGGACAGAGCATCCGAGCAGCTCACCGTCACCGCACTTCGACAGTCTGCATCTGCGGCCAATGAAATCACTTTCACCGTCACCCCGAAAGGTACAGAGCATCGCATTGGCGTGGACCGCGACCAGGATGGATTCTTTGACCGCGACGAACTCGACGCGTGCAGCAATCCTGCCGACTCCACCAGCACGCCCACAAGCGTCGCCGGAACTGCGGACTTTGACGGCGACGGCGACATCGACCTAGCCGACTACGCGCCATTTGCGGATTGCATCACCGGTCCCTGCCCCACCGGCTCGTGCGCAACACCGCTATATCAGTCCGCGTGCTGTGCTATCGCTGACTTGGATTTTGACAATGACGTTGACGCATCAGACTACGGCATCTTGCAGGGTGCGTTTTCGATCCCTTAGTGAGTGACAGCGAAATGCGCTCCTAGATTCCGATCGGATGTGTAAGTGCGGGCGTCGCTCCCTGTGGACGACGCCCGCAGTGTTTTGACGGAAAGCGCACTCGCATTCCTTGATTCAGTCATCGAGTCGCTTGTTGTGCGATCGCAAAATCGACAAGATCGACATCACCATCGATGTCTTTGTCTTCCGGCTCACACGAAAGGATCGTCGATTGGTTTGGCCCATTGATGCAATCTGAAAACTGTGGCTGGTCGATAATCTCGAAGCGAAAATTGACGTGTGCATCGACACGGGCAATTGGCTGAATCTCGCCGATCATGGTTCCCTGATACGCAAGATGCGCCGCAAAATCGTACGGTCCGGCATCGAGTTCGAACAGCAGCATTGACTGATTTGAATATTGATCTTCGCCCACTTGCGGCGCGGCTTCATGGTGGATAACCGACGGAAAGCCGATTGCATCACCGCGGCGAAAGACGAACGACGCGATGTTTCCCTGGACAGCCCCTTCGATGGCGCTGTCGATCTCGTAGATCAACCGCACAAGCGCATTTTGGGTCAATGTAAAGCGAGGGATATTGAGCTGCGACCCGGGTGGTTGCGGGCTGACGAGCGTTGCGCTGGTGACATATTCGGTGCTGTCGGCCAATGTCTCACCGAGCGCGTCGATCCTGATACGAACGCCACCTTCGATGAGTTGCGGCGATGGCGACCACGCCAAGCCAGCCGTCCCAATGAAGTGGGCATCGCCCGCGGTTGATTGTGCACCGTAGACAAGCGTCCCGGCTTCCCCGATAAGCGTGTCGCCCGTGATTTCCTTGACGTTTGGTTCCAGCACGACTGCGGCGGTAATTTCAACATAAGGCCCCTGCCCGACGGCATCCGGCGGGCGCTCAAGCGGCGCAGTCACAAACTCCGGACCGGCGCTTCCGCCAGCCAGACTCAGTAGAACGGTCAAGACGACGCCGGTAATGGGCATCCACACACTTTAGCAAATGCAACACGCCCGCGCCAATCGCCACCCTGCCAATTAGGACTAACCGTCGTTGACGAATCCGATACGCGATGGCGGCCAAACGATGAGCCAAGCCCGCCCCTTCATCGAACTGCGCTTGATGGGCCCGTCAAAGCGGCTGTCCCATGAATCCTGCGAATCGTCGCCCAAAAAGAAATACCGATCGCCACATGGTTGCGCGCGGCTTCGCACGAGATTCCCCTGCGGTTCGTATTTGAGGTACGACAGCGACGTAGGAACCGCGAGTCGCTCATCATCGATGACCGGCTGACCTTCATCCAAGCTGATTGACTCACCCGGCAGCCCGACGATGCGCTTGGCCACCTCCATTCGATCATCGGTGACGTATTGCACCACTTCCCACCGGCGCGGCTCGCGGAACCAAAACGACACCCGCTCGCAAAGCACCCAATCGCCGCCCGATTCGCCATCACCGCAAAGCGCCGGCGCCATCGACCCGGAGATGATCTCGGTTAGATCGAAAGCCGTAAGATAAACCAGGCACGCCAAGCCAAAAAAGGCCAGCAAATCGCGAACGTAGCGAGCGAGTCGGACGCCGCTACTTCGCACCAAACCGCCGCGACTCGGGATGTCAGGCCTCACAACATCGGCTGCGAATTCATGGGCGACCGCTTTGTTGCTCATGGCTAACTTTCTCATCGTTCAGACCACGCGGAGCGCTTGCATCGTCAGCATTCACCAACAACGACGGTCCTGCGATTTCATTCTGAGATTCCGCATCCTGCTGGGACACGCTTGCGGGGCCCAGTTGTCGCATTCTCCATGCAGCCCGGCTCGCTTTCGTTGCACCATGGGTGTGCGTGTTTTCCACGACAAACAGAAACGCGAGCAAACCTCCGGCAGCAACGCCAGCCAGCCACCCCATCGATTGCAGGATTGGCTTGGACTTCATCGGTTTGGGCTGCGTTTCATCCACAGATTCCGGGGCTTCTTCAGGCCGGTTGAGCGGTTCTTGATCGTTCATGACAAAACTCCTTGCTTAAGCATTCGAGTGGAAAGTTGAATGGGTTTATTAAGCACAGCAGCCGTAGCGGTCAGACATGCCTGGTTCAATGTGCAGAGCAGACCATCGGGCGTTGCGACGTCCCCGGTCCGCACATAATTGCTACAGCGACAGACGGTATCGCATTCTCCGGACATGGCGCAGGTGTCGCAGGAATCGTGCGACCTCGAAGGAGACGGCCATCCACTCCGAAAGTCGGCTCCATCGAAAACGTTTCCGGGAAAAGCCATCGGATTGTTCGGAAGATCCTCGCCGATGAGACGTTCGCAAGGGTAGACGCGGCCGGAAGGCGCGACTGCCACTTCGCCTCGACCAAATCCGCACCGCGACGAAATGGCCATCGCCGCACCAACCAGCATGCCGGCTTTCGCGTCGAACCATGAAATCGCCAGGTGGGGTATCGAGCGACGCCAGTCGGTTGCGCACGCCTCGATCGCCCTCTCAAGCCGGTCGATGTCTACCGCGTTCCACTTCGTCCAAAGATCCAGGCTCGGCTGAATGCGCCGCACGCCAAGCGATTGCAAAAATGCGATGCTCTCGGGCAGATCATCGATCGTGTCGGGGCGGACGACCGCAATCACCCAGAATTCGCGACCGGCTGAAACGAGTCGCCGGATTGTGTCGTGAACACGGGCGGCGGTGCCGCGTCCCGACGCAGTGATCCGGTGGCGGTCGTGAACGTCAGCCGCCCCGTCGCAACTGATCGAAAGTTCGAGTTCCGGGGACATCATCACCCGCCAGGCATCCGGACTGACGATCGTTCCGTTGGTGGTCATGGACAGGCGCAGGTGTTGGTCACGAATCTTCGTCAACTGACGGGCGAAATGAATCAAATACTTGATCGTAGAGACACACAAAAGCGGTTCGCCGCCGAAGAAGCCGAGGTTGAGCGTGCCGCCCGGCCCAAGTGACGCGACCGAACGGACGATCGCTTTGCGGGCGACATCAAGTGGCATCGCCCGTTCGACTTTTGCACCCGTATAGCAATATCTGCACCTTAGGTTGCACGCGTGCGTGAGCATCAGTGTGAGTCCGAAGTTTTCGTACATGACAAAACCCTCGCATTAATCAGAATCCTCCGAGCGCGTGCGCGCACGCTCTCTGCCGCGTGTTGCATGCACGTTCAAACCAAGGTTGAACCCCCGGAATGGGAACGCTCGCAGCGCGCACAATGACTGCCGAGGCGATCAGCCCCACCAACAAATTGGAATATCAGTGCGAATGGACTCGGATGACGACGCCAGAAGTGGTACGAACAGCCCGTTGGGTGTTGCAACGAATACCGCGGCAACAAATGCTGGATATGAATGGAATGATGACTACTTCAGTATCAACGGGCGACAATGCCACGAATGGCGAAACGGTAGCCGAGCACACCGGCACCATAGTCACTATTCACGTCCAGATATCGAAAGTCAAGGAAAAACGAACCTCGCGCGAGTATATGCTCATGTTTCTGATGCTTCGTTCGCCGGCGCACCGCACTCCGGACAGGTACCGCTCACGTTGGCCGTCAGGTTGTAACCGCATCCGTAGCAAATCCGCATACCGCTCTCGCGAATGATCTGACGCAAACGGACCCGGCGGAATGGCTGCAAGCCGCCATGATCAAGAACCGCGCGCCGAGACACAAGAACATGAAAACGAATACATAGTGAAGTGCCCCGGGGAATCGACTGACACCAAGATCTCGCAGGAGTGTCGTGATTTAAGTGGCTGGCATCGAAGCGAGAACTCCGATCAACATGCCGAGTGGAAACGTAATCCCCATTTTCCGCTGTGCCACCCATCGCAGATGAGCCTGGAGCGGGTGACCGTTGAAATATGCGATTTCTGGAACCAGCCATTTGATCAACATGTAGTTGTCCTGCGATCAACGGCGTTTCAAATCGGCGTGACAATGCAAGAGTTGCTGCCAAATCATTGGCTCGCAATCCGCCAGGGTCCAGATAATGTTGCGGAAGGCGCGTCGCTTTTTCGATTGGTCAATTCCAACACTTCAGATCTGCACGACGTATTCCCCTTATCTGCCGCTTTTCAACTTCGTTGCCATGGGCTGCATTCAGAATTTGAGGTCGAATCGCAAATTTCGAGCGAATGCAAACCCCATTCTCAATATCAAAATCGCCGGTTGATTCGGTGTGCAACAATTCTTTACAGGATTTGATGACGGGATGACAACTCTGAGCCGTCTATGGTGTAAGTAGATATGGGTGCAATGCGTTCGCCTTCGTCGGGACTTGAGCCAGCGGTCAAGCACGTCGAGTCGCCATTCGAAGGATTGGTTATTGGGCAATCATAACGATGTGAATCGTCATGCGAGCCAAATCAACTGGCAAAAATATTTCACGCCCCGTCCCGAACATGCTGGAGGGAACAGCAATGGTTGAGAAAACGCAAAGCATGGATCACAGCGAGATTCAAAGCCACTTACGCGGACTGCGCAATCGCCTGGATGACGCCTGGTGGAATGAAGAACCGCTTGAAACGATCCAACAGATCGAAAGAGAAATCGCAGAGCGATCACGCTCTCTCAACCAATCGGAATGACGGGCCGCTACATCGTTACGATCCACGTGACAGGATAATCAAAATGCACCGCCAACAAGACCGCATCTGTTGTCGGTTGATTCACGAATCTCCAAGACCCTCCTCAACACACACTTGAGGACCACCAAGCCGGTTGACGCACCGGCGCACACACCCGAGCCCAGGTCGCACACCAACCACCGGAGTGCGACCTGGGCTCAATTTTTTTGGCACAAAACATCATCGGGGCGCCCCAAACCGATCGTCCGCCAAAAGGAATTTGGCATCGCAATCGCTGTTTCCGGTTTGCGAATCTTTTCACAATTCTTGAAGCGCTTTGGTGAGCCTCCAAAAATACTCTGAACGCCAATTCCGTCGTCAGGCACGAAAGCCGCATTTTTT
>JAUIEW010000278.1 GCA_030429365.1 Phycisphaerae bacterium | reverse complement strand
GGTTGTTCTGGACATGGCCCCATAGCAAGGGTTCGGCTTCTTTCGAGATTCGTGCTAATAGCTCCAAAAATATTTCAACAGACTTTTCCAACAATTGCGTTCCAGCCTTGCCTTTCAGTTCGCCGAGATCCGAAAAGGCCGTTCCTAAATCTCTTTGAGCTTTTGCCCATATTGAAGGGAACGAATCGGACGGAAGCGTGGCAATAATCTCTTTGCAAACATCTATGGAGTCTTCAAATGAACCATAAGAACCTTTCTCCAGTCCATGTCTGTAGAGTACATATCTCAGGCTATCTAAGAACTGAAAATGAAGCCTAGAATCCAGATCTTTCACTTGGTCTGCGGCATATCTAAAGTGAGTAGCTGCTTTGGGGTAGTTGAATTGCAGGATTGCAATATGACCTCTGTTAGCTCTGTTCTCTGCTGCTTGAATTTGATTTGACTTCGCGACTTCGGCGGATTGGTTTGCCGCTTCAAGATTCAAGTCTTCACACTCGGAAAGCAGTGAATCTGCACGCGAGTACTCACCTGATTCTACGGCAGACCTAGCGAGTTTGCGTTTGGCTTGGACTTCTGCATCGTCAGTTGAAATTGACGAAAGCGCGGCGACTAAGCGTTTGTAGGAAAAAGCCAGATCAGCAAGTGCATAGGCCCAACGTTCCCGTGGAATGTCACCGGCACCGAGCTGCGTGAAAAAACTATTGACGATGTCTGCATCCAGTTCTAACTCGGCAGCAAGCATCGCATTGCGCCTTTCAAGCACTGCGTTTTCGGAAAGCAATGCCTCAATTCTTAATTGAGTCGATTTCTGCTCTTCTGGTGTTGGCCCGGTATAGATGTTTACTTCACCACCTGATATAGCGCCAATCTGAACACCTGAGCCAGCCTGAGTCATGTTGCTGGTGCTGTTGCACGACTTTGTCTTGTCCGACTCCCGTTTTCGTTTTAGCCAATGCAGAAGGAGTGGTAGCACAATTGAAATTGCAAGAGCGATAGCACCTTGCACCCGAAGGTCAAGAATCCAGCTAGTCTCTGCTGGCTTTGGATCAGTTGTCACGGCGCACAGCCACACTTAATTCACTCCAATTCATGATTGCATCCCGATCAATATCATCCTTGTATTGAAGCATGCGTCAAATCGACCCGCTCTCGGGGTTGCGCATACAGGGCTCGCGGCTCCACGCTAACTGGTTCAACCGTAGCCAGTTCGAAGGTTTCTGAGCAGGCAGGAATCAAAGGGTGGCAATTGGAAAAATGGCTATGATCAAAAGGACTCACAGAAAACCAAGGGCAAATGTTCTCTGGAAAAGTCTCAACAGGTGCGGCCGGGCCACACCCTACAAATCCGCAAGATTTTCTGGGACAGAAAATATTCGCGTCCCACCCCCGAATACCCACCTGAAGGGCCCGGTTTCCGGGTCTGCATTGTCTTTCATATCGCATTGAACAATTGCCCGTCGCGGCCGGTTTGCGCGGGCGGTTTTGGCATTTGGGTTGCGGTTCTGCCATTGGTGGCCGGCGTCACAGAGGAGATTCGGCGATGTTCTTTCTGACCATGTTTCGACACGCGGTGTTTGCTTTTCTCATTCCCTTGTCCCTCGTCGCGAACGGGGCGGCAGCCTTCGAGTCTGAATCCGGGCCAGCCGCTTCCTTCTACAAAGCCTACTACCTCCAGCAGCAGGGCGATGTCGCCGGCGCGGCAAAACTCTACGCCGAATCCCTCAAGTCCGGACAAATCGACGGGGCGATCAAAGACGCCGCACAGAAAGGCCTAGCCGAGTGTCGCGAAGAACTGGCCTGCGCCGACTTCGCCAGCCTCATGCCCGAAGACGCGCTCGCCTACATCGAGCTAAGCCGACCGGGCAAACAAATCCGCGACCTGCTCGACATGCTCGGCCTCCTATCCGACGGTGACAACAGTTGGGCCAAACCCGGTGAACGCTATCTCGCCATCAGTCCAATACTCGTCAACGAACTCGCCGGTATTCGCGGGGTGGCCGTCGCCATCACCGGAGTCGATCCGATCGCCGGTGCACCCGCGGGGGTGGCTGTCATTCATCCCGGAAGCGTTGACGCCATTCGCGGCGCACTCGAAACCGCGCTGCCCGCGGCGGCCGTCTCCGTCCCAGCAATCGCCAACCGGCCGACGTACATGATCGAAGAGAAAGTCTACGTCACCCTGACGTCGCGCCTCATCGTCGTCAGTCCGCAGCGCGCCCAGATCGAAGCCGTCATCAACCGTCTCGACGGCAAAGCCAAAGCATCATTGGCCACCAGTGAAGCGTTGGGAGAAGTGCTAGCCAGTCGCGGCAAATCGTTGCTTTTCTTCTGCGTGAACGCCAAGCCAATCGTGCCCATGATCCAAATGATGGGCGCAGCTTCGGAAGAACTCGCCATTGGCAATGCCGTCCTCGATCTGAACAGTTTCAAATGGATCGCGGGCAAACTCGGTGTCGAAGAAGATGGCCCGCAACTCGAACTTGCCGTTAGCTATGAAGAAGGCCAGCAAAACCTTGCATACAACCTGTTCCGCACACCGCCAATCTCGCGCGACATCTTGGCATCCATACCCAATGGGGCGGCGGCATTTCTCACGTCGGCGCTCGGCGAATCATCCGGTATGAAAGTCGATGTCGGCAACGAAAACGCCAATCGCGCCGTCATCGGTCTGGACTATGGCCGCGAGATTTTTGCGAACATCGTCGACTTCGCGGTATGCGTCGTTCCGCCGAAGGAAGGTTCCAAAAGCAGAAGTCCCGCACCCGATGTGGCCGTGGTCATTCGCGTCAACGATCCCACCAAATCAGAAAAACTATGGCAGCAGGTGCTCGGCCTCATCACGATGGCGGCCGGCGCTCCAACGACCGACGGCATCGCCGATTCAATCTCGGAAGTCGCGGTGCGGGCCTATCGTTTCCCCGAAAACGTCAACGTCTTCTTCGCGACCGTAGACGACAAGGTCATCCTCGCCACCAGCCGCCACGCCGCACAGCTTTCAATCGAAACGTCGCAGGGCGGCCCATCCGTTTTGGATGACAAAGCCTTCGCACCCGGCATCAGCCGCATGACCGAAAACACCAGCAAAGCCTTCCTCGTCCACCCGAAGCGATGCCTGGAGGTGGCCAAACGCTTCATGAGCGAACGCGATCTTGAAGAAGTGAAACCGATCCACGAGATGATCGGCGACTTGGTGCTGGCCGCGATGACCGACGAGTCGGACGTGATGTTTCGTTTGTCCATGTCGGCCAGCAGCTTGCCGAACATAGGACCGATGGTTGCAGCTCAGTTGCAGAAAGAGTTTGAATCCGAGCGGATGCACGCGGAATTGAACAGAGCCACCCGCAAGAAGAACTGGAATCAAGCACTGGCTGCTCTCGACCAGATCGAAGCATCGGGCGAATCCAACATGTACTTGGATCAAAAGCGATTGGAGATTCTGGCATTGGGTAAGGGCGATCGTGAACAGGTCGTCGAACTGGCCCAAGCCTTCGCCGACAAGCACAAGCATCACGCGAATGCGCTGAATGTGCTGGCGTGGAATCTGCTGACGGAAAAAAAGTATGAAGGCAAGTACAACGACATCGCACTGAAGTTAGCCGAAAGTGCGTGCGAGGCGTCCAATCACAGCAACTGGGCAATTCTCGATACAGCGGCCCTCGCCAACTTCAAAACCGGCAACATCAAGCGAGCCCTCGAATTGCAGGAACGAGCCATCGAAAAAGGAGGCAGCAACAGCAAGGAAGCGAAGAAACGCCTCGAAGAATACAAGGTCGCGCAAGCAGAGTAGGGCCCGCTGTGCGGACCAATGTGCTCTTCCGAAACTTAATCATTATTGCACCGAGAGTCGGCGGTTGGTACGCTCAATGAGATTCACGTCTCAATGAGGTGCCAGCCGCCATGAGCCACCGCATCGGTCCCATCTACGCCAAGAAAGACTACGCCGGTTTCATCCGACGAACCGCAGCGCTCATCCTGGACGCCATCATCATAATCAGCGCATACTTCGGATCGGCATACGGCTGGTACTACCTCGCACCGGCTGAGTGGGTAACAGTCCAATCCTACAAAATCATCGAAGGCATCTGGCTCATAGCCACATTCGCCTACGTGTTCGGCATGCGTTTGACTGTTCGAGGAACCTTGGGCTATCGAATTGTAGGCATTCGCTACGCACACATGCTCAGCAGCAAACCGAGCAAGTGGGCGTTGGCGTTTCGCGCAACACTCGCGCCGGTGCTGATGTGGTTCTTCGCCCTCGACCACTGGTGGATATTAGCCGACCCGCGCAAACAGGCTTGGCACGACAAAATGACCGGTTTTTTCGTGGTCAAACGCCACGCCAAACCCATCGGCGAATGTCAGATGGTGCAGCGCGTCGCCAACTTCATGCTCCTGACATTTCTCGTTTGGGAACCGGCGGCTGACACGCCCAAACCCTCAAATACTGGAATGAAACAGTAGCATTGTCACACTGCTGTCGGCAGTTGTTTGTCTTCGTCGTATTCCATTTTCTCTGTTGACCATCTCACCCGAATCAGCATAATGCCCCGCCTCATCGAGGTCGCCGTGGCGGGCCAGGCGACCTCTCGTGTAACTCAGGTTGGACGTTTCTCTACAAAAAAGCAGTTGAACTAAGGAGCCGGAATTAATGGTTAAGCAAAGCGGTATTGTGCGCCTGTTGTTGGCGCTGGTCCTGGCCGTGACGGTCGGAGTCGGATGTACGGCCACGGCGCCGGGAGGTGGCGGTGACAACGGTGGTGATAATGGGGGAGACAACGGCGGGGACAATGGTGGTGATAACGGTGGAGACAATGGGGGTGGCGATAACGGAGGCGACAATGGTGGGGGCGGTGACAATGGTGACGGCACGCTCGATCTGACGTTGTCCGGCATTCGCGTCCACGTGCAGGCCCGCATCGAAGTCGGAGACGACCTCGTGCTGTTCACTTCGGCGAACGAAGATGGCGGCGTCGGACCGGCTCAGTTCATCATCCCCTCGCAAGGCGACACAACGGGCCGGGACATCCCCACGCCCGAATTGTTCGACAACAACAGCTTCGAAGTCGCAGGCAAGAAGTTGATCCTGTTTGACGATGCAGCCGCCACCGATCGCGACTTCGGCATCACGATTTTCGATACGGTCAGCGAAACGCTATCGCCGATTCCGCTAGCTGACATTCGCGTCGCGACGATTCCGGTCAGCAACTTCGGCCCCGGTTTCATCGATGTCGATGGCGATCTCATCGCGACCATCAACGACATCGGTTCACTCGGCGCCGACGGCGACGAACTGGTTCGCGTCGTTGACATCAGCGGTGACACCCCGCAGGTCATCAAATTCGCGGTCAATCCGGATGACGACAACCTCGCAACCCCCGATCAGATCATGGTCGACGCGGCGTCGCGCTTGGTCGTCGCAGCCCGTTTCGTGACCAAGAAGTTCTACGTATACGACATCGACAATCCAGCGGCTGCCCCCGTCGAGTTTCAAGTGGATGACATGCGGGCATTCGATACGCAGTTCGACATTCACGATGGCGTGGTGCTCTACGTCGGACGCGAGGGCAACGAGGTGTTTGGGTTCTTCCTCGACGTGACCGACCCAGCCAACCAGCCCGTCAAGGTCGAGACCCCGCGCGGTGGTGCACAGCGCCCGACTTTCCTCGGCAACCACTTCGCATTCCAGACCAACGGCGGTGCCGCAATCGGCACGCTGCCCGACATGACCGCAACCACGCCACCCGATGGCAGCAACACCGGTACCGGCGGCACCATCGCAATCGGGTTCCTCAACAACAGCGATCCAATCTGGTTCACGGGTGTTCAGGACAACATTCCGACCAACGATCCGATCGAGTTCAGCGACGGCAGCAGCGTGTGGAACGAGTTGGATGACGACGATGCGCCGGATGACGTGCTGACGGCTGGTGATGTTCACACCGATCTGTCAGGCAAGTACTTCGCCTTCAAGTACGAAATCAGCGACGATTCGTTCCTCGGTTTTGCAGTTTTGAACAAC
>JAUIEW010000277.1 GCA_030429365.1 Phycisphaerae bacterium | reverse complement strand
TCCGTCCTCGGACGCCCCTGTCGTATTGACGTCCGGCGCTGTGCCAACAGACACGTCTTCCGTGGCCTCCTTGACGACTTCGCGGGCCGATTCCTTCACTTGATCGACAACCTTTCCGGTTTCCTCTTTCACCTTCTTGGCCGTCTTTTTGACTTTTTCGGCTGACTCGTTGGCCTTCCTCTTGGCGGCGTCGATGTGGGGTTGAGCCTCGTCCTTCAACTCCCTGGCCTTTTCCTTCATCTCGGAGGCGACTTCCTTGGCATCCTGCACCGCATCCTTGGCCGCAGTTTTCACGCTATCTGCCGCGTCCTTCAAGTCTTCCTTTACTTCATCGGCAGTTTCGCGGACGGCCTCCTTCGCCTCTTTGACGTCCTCTTCTTTGCATCCGGTTCCCAAACAGAACGCCAGCCCCAGCGCAATCGCAATCATTCGTTTCATCGTTCTGCACTCCGAATTCGACCATCCCATCGCCCGAAACGCTACCGCGCCCGGCTGATACCGACAAGCGACGACCAAGCGGGCCCGGTTTCTCGATACGCATCGGGTCCCCAGCCGGTTCAGACCGCTGCGGATTGACCAGATTGGGGGCTTGGCAGGTCCAAAATGACCCATCCGGGGTGGTGGTAGCGATTTTTTGATCTGGTATGATGCGACGCTCGAGATTTTGACATGCTTTGGGTTTTGGCAGACTCCGACGCTGACGTTGGACCTGCGTCGGAAGAGTTCGTTTCAGGAGATTGCAGTTATGCCCCGTGGTGCAAAGACCATCAAACGGCAAATCGTCAACGCCGGCATCGAATACAAGAAAGGCAACCGCAAGGAAGCCTACCAGTTGTGGGCCAAAGCCGCTGAAGGTCGCAAAGAGAAGTACGAAGGAAAGCACTTCAAAAAGAAACGCGCTGAAGATGCCGCTGCCGCTGAAAAAGCAGCCGCAGATCAGGCCGCCGCTGAGAAAGCTGCAGCCGAAAAAGCAGCCGCTGAAGAAAAAGCTGCTGCCGAAGCCGAAGCAGCATCCGAATAAGTTTCTGTCGATCTACCCTGCCCGGCACGTCCGCCAGTCATCCAACGATTGGCTTGCACAAAGCCATGCGTCCGTGCTGTTATTCGGGCGCCGGTGGCGACAGATTCATTGCTCGATTCGGAATCTGATTTCATGGGCAATCGGGTCGTCACCAACATCTCCCACAAAGAAACCTGGCCGCTTCGAAACCTGGTTCTCAGGCCGGGGCGGGATCTTTCCGCGTGCCAGTGGCCGGGCGATACCGACGAAACAACCCAGCATTATGGTGCTTCAATCGACGGGCAGATCGTGGCCATCGGCTCGCTCTATGTCGCCCCACATGAATACGCACCGGGCCCCGATGTCTGGCAGCTTCGCGGGATGGCCGTCCACCCCGACCATCGCGGGATGCAACTCGGCCGGCAACTCCTCGACCACATGATCCACGACGCCCGCGATCGCCTTGGCGCGGCAGTCATCTGGTGCAACGCCCGCATCCGGGCTGTCTCCCTCTACGAACGCGCCAGTTTCGAATGCGTCAGCGAGCCCTTTGAAATCGCAGGCGTCGGACCGCATCGGGTGATGCGCCTGTCGCTGAAGTGAATCCTCGATTGGCATCGAATTTTTCTGAATGTGGTTTAGAATAGACCCCCGCTCGCCCGCATTTGGGCGGGGCGACAAACTCATGCCCACGGGAGGTTTGCCATGAAAACGCTCATCGCCGACAAGTTCGAATCGGAAGGCATTCAGCAGTTGGAAGCGGCTGGCTGCGTGATCGCGCAAGACGTTGATCTTCAGGACGAATCGCTCGCGCTCGCCCTTTCATCCAACGGCGTCGAACTCTTGATCGTTCGCTCCACCGTTGTGACCGGTGACATGATCAAAGGGGCCTCTTCGCTCAAACTCATCATCCGCGCGGGCTCGGGTTACAACAACATCGACACCGCGACGGCAAAGAGCTGTGGCGTAGGCGTGGCCAACTGTCCAGGCATGAATGCGATCGCCGTCGCCGAGTTGGCGATGGGTTTGATTCTTGCGCTGGATCGCCGCATCGTCGACAACGTCGTCGATATTCGCAAGGGCGTCTGGAACAAGAAGGAATACAGCAAAGCGCCGGGACTGTTCGGCAGGACTTTGGGCGTCGTCGGCTTGGGTAAGATCGGCCACCTGCTCGCCGAACGGGCACACGCGTTTGGCATGAAAATCGTTTACTCCGACGTGGTGCCCAACACGAAGGCCGAAACCGATCTCGGTGCGAAGCGCGTCGAATTCGATGATGTGCTCAAGCAAGGCGACTACGTGTCGCTGCACGTCCCGCTGCTCGACAGCACGCGCGGCATGATGAATGCAGAACGCTTCAAGATGATGAAGCCAACGGCGAAGCTCATCAATTGCAGCCGCGGCGAAGTCGTGTCCAGCGAAGACCTGGTGAAGGCCATTGAAAATGGCGACATCGCCGGTGCGGGTCTCGACGTGTACGAAAACGAACCGGGCCCGTCAGATAAGTCATTCGCAGATGCCGTTGCAAAATGCGATCGCATCTATGGCACGCACCATATCGGCGCATCCACCGATCAGGCCCAGATGGCTGTCGCGGATGAAGTCGTACGAATCGTCAAGCAGTTCAAAGCCAATGGCGAAGTCCTCAACTGCGTGAATCCGTAAAGGATCGTTTGACGCAGCGACCTACTCGTATTCCGATGGAATCACGAGCGGATCATAGAGATGCTTGCCGCCGGCGTATTGTCGTTTTGATTTGTTGAAGCGCAATATGCTGTCGTTGTCGCCGATTTCCGAAGCGCGCTTGACGCCCACTTCCATCAGGCGGGCCGCCTCGTCGTAATTGTCGGCTTCCGCATGGGCGGCAGCCAACGTGTGCAACCCGGCAAACGGCATGGCATCTTCGTCATCACCATAGATTTCAACCGCGATGCGCATCGCTTTCTCCCAGTCGCGCACGGTTGGCTCCGGGCACATCGAATACGTTCGCGACAATGTATCGCCGAGATCGCGATCCTTCGGATACATCGCATAGGCTTTGCCCAAGATAGCCAAGCCCCGCGCATAGTCACCTCGGTCGAGAGCATCTTGTCCGGCCAACAGCAGCGTACGAGCGGCTGCCCCACCCGCCTCAAAGGCCTTTAAGTACCAGGTTCGTGCAGCATCGACCTCACCGCTCAAGGTATACAATGCGCCAATTCCCTGCATCGCGCCCGCATGGCGCGGATCGAGTTCCAACGCTTTCAGGTATTGCTTCTCCGCATCATCCAAGCGCTTGGACAACACATACACATATCCCAGTTCCGTGTGCTTGTCCGCTGATCCTGGATCATTTGCGACCAACTCTTCCAAGATGCCCACAATCATCGGAAGGTCCTTCTTGGCCTCCGCGAGGCTGAATCGAAGCTTGAGAACATGCAAGGGTTCGGCGCCGAGTTCCATCGCTTTCTCGATGAGCGATTCGACCTCATCGAATCGGCTCTGGGCGATTCGCAGTTTGGCCATCAGCACCGTTCCGGCGATTGATTCGACTTCGCCTTTGACCAGCGGCCTGAGCATCCCCTCGCACCCATCGAATTCGCCAAGCCTCAGAAGCGAGTCAGCCAACCCCACACGCGCCGATACATTGCCGGGAGAAAGTCTTAGCGCATTGGAGAAATGCGTCTTGGCACATTCGGCATCTCCGCGCATCAACGCGTATGCGCCGCGCTCGTTTTCAACGTTTGTCCCGATCGCCATTTGCAACACGGCTTCGTGATGCGGATCTTCAATAGACGGGATTCGATTGTTGCCAACATCGACGGACCTGATTGCCTCTGCCTTTTCCTTTTGCCCGAGAAGATCGAACGTGGCCGCCACATCCCGACGCACACCACCCATGTCAGGGAATTGATGAAACACCGGCTTGAGATATTCCATCGCGAAAACCGGCGCCTTGAGTTTGAGATTGATCGAACCCAGCAGGTAGTTGGCCAACGGATGCTTCGGGTGCGCTTCCACAAGCTTTGCGGCGCGCTCGCCGGCATCCTGAAGACGATCGACTTTCATCAATGCATTGATCAGCGCCACCTGGCAGGGAAGATCTTCCGGGTCCAACTCGGCGGCTCGCGTCAGGAACTCGACGGCTTTTTCGCCATCGCCTTCAAAAAACAGCATTCGTCCGCCAAGATACGCCCAGGTGAAATTGTCTGGATCGAGCGCGAATGCAATCTGATATAGCTTGCATGCTTCACTTCGCTGGCTGTACGAATCCAGCAGCATCCCCAACTTACCGACAGCATCCGCGGATTTCGGCGCCATCTTCGCCGCCTCGATCGCCGCGCTCAATTGATCGCGCACGACGGGTTCATAGCCATCGAGCGCAATATCGGGAAGGTCGAATGACTCCGGCGTCGATGGTAAAGATGTTGCGTGTTCAGATTTCGGCGGCTCTGTTTTCCCTTCCACCGAATCGTCTGATTCGATGCGACTTTGGGCATCAACCTCCATACTCTCTGTACTGCCGCTTGACGCACTGACCTTGCCATCAGCCGGCGCATTGCCTTGGGCGTCATCCTTCTTGCAACCATATAGGACAGTCGACGCCAACAACACGCCAAGCACCAAACGCAATGGCGAGCCGGCCAAGACCAAGGACCCGCGCCGCCACTTCTTCATGCAATTCATCAAACCGCCCCTTATGCAACCATCAGAAACGACCAAAGCCGACTTTCCTCTCGCGCCGGCAGCGTTGGAACCTGAATCGCCCATCGTAACGAATCCGCAGCACAACCCAAATCACAATGGCGCAACCGTCGCAAGCGCAAAAAAATAGCGGCTTGTGATCCCATCGGGAAAACAAGCCGCTAAGAATAAACGTTTTGCCAAAAGCACGTCTTGTATGCTCTGTGGCAGATGAATAGGCGGATGTGAGTCGTGTATCCTTTAAGAAACATCTAACATCGGAATGAACCTCTGTTGGATGTTCTCGAAGCAAGCAGCATCGAAGATCGATGCTTCATCATTTCTGATGATTTGTGCCAGCGTCTCATTAATGTGGTCAAGCGTTCGGCCATTAGTACGGGTCAGCTAAACACATCTCTGTGCTTGCACCTCCCGCCTATCGACCTGGTAGTCTTCCAGGGGCCTACAATTGTCCGAAGACAATATCGAAACCTAATCTTAAGGGGGGCTTCCCGCTTAGATGCATTCAGCGGTTATCCTTTCCGTGCATAGCTACCCAGCGGTGCCCCGAGCGGGACAACTGGTACACCAGAGGCACGTACTTCCTAATCCTCTCGTACTAAGGAAATATCCTCTCAAGTTTCATACGCCCACGGCAGATAGGGACCGACCTGGCTCACGCCGGTCTGAACCCAGCTCGCGTACCACTTTAATCGGCGAACAGCCGAACCCTTGGGACCGCCTTCAGCCCCAGGATGTGATGGGCCGACATCGAGGTGCCAAACGACTCCGCCGCTATGAACGCTCGGGAGTCATTAGCCTGTTATCCCCGGAGTACCTTTTGTCCGATGAGCGATAACCCTTCCACACGGGATTACCGGATCACTAAGGCCTACTTTCGTATCTGCTCGACCTGTATGTCTCGCAGTTAAGCTGGCTTGTGCCTTTGCACTCGACGCACGATTGCCAACCGTGCTGAGCCAACCTTTGCACTCCTCCGTTACTCTTTGGGAGGAGACCGCCCCAGTCAAACTGCCCACCTAACACTGTCCCCCGCCCGGATTCACGGAACGGGGTGAGGCAACTCACAGCACAAGGGTGGTATTTCAAGGATGGCTCCTCGACAGCCGGGACTGCCGGATCATCGCCTCCCACCTATCCTACGCATGTACAGCAAATGGCCAATATCAGGCTACAGTAAAGGTTCACGGGGTCTTTCCGTCTTGCCGCGGGTATGTGGTATCTTCACCACAAGTCCAATTTCACCGAGTCCGTCCTTGAGACAGTGCAGCAGTCGTTACGCCATTCATGCGCGTCGGAACTTACCCGACAAGGAATTTCGCTACCTTAGGACCCTCATA
>JAUIEW010000276.1 GCA_030429365.1 Phycisphaerae bacterium | reverse complement strand
TGCCTTCAACCTGTTGGCCCGGTCCGAGGGGTTGTCGATCGGCACCATGGCGCGGCACGGATTTGACCGGAGGGCGCCATGAGCCTTGATGCCGCCGATTTCGGAGATCTGGAAGACGTCCTGAAGGCGCTTGGATTTGCGGGCGACAACGGCGCGCTGAACGAAGACTGGCTGGCCGATCCGATTGCCTATCTGAAGACGATGCTGGCCAACGACATTGAACAGGAACGCATCGACGTCGCCCACTACATCAAACTATCGCAGTTGGCAGAAAAAGAAGGCTACTTCAGCCTGAAAATGAAAATGGAAGAGCAAGCCGCGGACGAAGACGGTCATGCGAACGAACTGAAGCGACTGCTCAGCTAGTAATCACGAATCACGGCGAGGTCATTCTACAACCATACAGGAGAGAAACATGTCCAGAGATGTTGCGACGTTTTTTGAACAGTGGGAAACGAATCAGCGCGAAATGAAGGAATCGACGCCGGATGTCATGCGCGGTTTCGGTGGAATGTTTCAGGCGCTGATGAAAGAGGGCGCGCTGAGCGTTCGCGAGAAGGAGTTGATCGCGTTTTCCATCGGGTTGGCTGTCCGCTGCGAACAGTGCATGAACCTGCACATCGACAAATGTCTAAAAGCCGGCGCGACCCGCGAGCAGATTCTCGAAGCGGCTGGCGTCGTGGTGGTCATGCAGGGCGGACCGGCTTACACGCACATGCCCGAAGTGATCCACGCGCTGGACCACCTCGAAGGCAAAAAGTAATTCATGTCGCCATTGAAAGAAACGATGGGATGACGCGCATCCTCAACGTCATCCCATCGCCGGTCAGGTTGCGAAACGCACTCCGCAAAAGACTGTGCACCGCTATAGCGACCAGACATGCACGACGGCTGCATTCATTTCGCCGTCGCCCAAACCGCGTTCGACAACAAACAACCGGCGACCAGCCGCGTCGAACGCCATGCCACCCACGTTCCAGCACGGACTTCCGTCCAGATAGAATTCATCGGGACGCCAAATCTCGTACGGTAAGACCACCCAAGGATCCTGAGCACCGAGCGCCGTCTGCCCCAATTCGTGGACATCGTAGAAAATGATCTGCCGCTCGTTTGGTTGACAGTGATAACCGTGCGAATCGCTGCACGGATCATTGCACTCGACGGGCGGTTCGTCATAGCAATTCGACCCGAGCCCCTTGTATCCAAGCAGCATGATCGCCCGCCGCGTACCGGTGTCGGCAAACGCGCCGCCCGACCAATCGTCGCACATCGTGAAATCTGGATAGTCGCAATTGGCGACGTCGCCCACGTTGGGCCCGGCACAACCCGGAAAACTCACGCGATAGTACAAGAATGGCATCGCGTCGAGATTTCCAGCCGGCGCGTCGCTGTCAAACGGTTGGAACGCAAAGAGCGTCGGTCCTTGTGAGCCACCGCGCGTGGTGACGGGTTCGGCTCCATCGGCGGGTGTGCCTCTGGATCGGCCCGTCACCAACGTGCGCCCATTGAGATATTGATCTGCGTACCAGTCCGGCACGGTGAACATGTATGAGCCGACTTTGCGCCCATGAAATGGTTCTTCTTCGGGCCCGACGTGGAACATCCCAGACGCCTGGCTTCCATCCATGTTCGCCATCCAAACGGTGGGGAATGTATCTTCGCCCGCGACACCTTCGGCATACCAGACGTCGATTGATCCGTAGAGCTTGGCGCTGGTCTGACTGCCGCGTTGGGGCACATATTCAAGATCGCTGACGAAGAGGTATTCGCGATGCACCGACGACGCGAGCCCTCCGTCGAATTCAATGAGGGGCGCGAACACGGTGGCTACCGGCAAGTCTTCCCAGTTGTCTGCAACGGCTGGGGCGGGAATGGTCACTTCGCCGTAATAGGCACCGCACTCCCAAGAAGGGTCTCCGCAAGTTTCGTTCGGGTGCGCAGGATCCATCAACAACTCGAATCCCGTGACCAAAAGCGAACCCGCCCCAGCACTTCCGTCCGCGTAAAACGACAAACCCCGTGCCCCCCAGTTGAACTCGTCAGGCAATCGGAACGCACCTTGATATTCAAATTCCGTGGCACGAAGGCGCTCCTCAATCACCGCACCGATCGCCGTCACGCTGCCGGCCGCCCCTCCACCCGCGCTCGAATTGTCGCCGCTTGCGCCATTGCTGGTGGCGTCTCCACCATTGCCGCCACCAGCACCGCTGCCGTTCCCCCCTGTCGAATCCGGCGGGCATCCTGCGCAAAGAACCAAAACAAGTGCAGCTGCTATTCCGACAACCGCAAGATGCATGTTGCGCGACATTTCAATGGGACTCCTTCAGATGGGCGACATTCGACGCCGACCCCTGGGAATTACGAGCCAAACCAATCCTGGAACAAGGCAAAATCTCGAAGATCAATATCTCCGCTGTCGTCGACGTCCAAGCAAGAGCACTCGCCTGCGATGCCACCACCTGGCCCTTGCAGGCAATTGGCAAAGTCATCGTGATCGAACTCATCAACGTCACCATCAAGATCGCAATCGCCCGGGGAAACCTCAAACCAGAACCCACCGGTCAGGCGAAGTCCGCCGCCACTCGCCGTGCCCGCATCAGGCTGACCGACAGTGGCTGATAGTTTGAGGCTTCCGCCGGAACTCAAATGGCCGCCCCCATCGTCAATCGTGTACCAATCGATGGTGAACGGCTCGGCGGCGATACTTGCGACAAGCGCCAACACAGTCAAAACGGCGAGGGCGATGCGCGTTACGGAAATCACTCCACACGTCCTTTCAAACATCTGCCTGGTTCCGAATACCGGCATCGCCCCGCCAGACTTGGAAGCAATCAATGCGAAAGCTTAACGGTCACCCTGTACGACGTTCCGCCGGGGCGATTGGTGGCGACGGTAATTTGCAACGTGTCAACCACCGGGCTGCTGTATGCAAACGTCACGGTTGCGTCATACGCTTGACTGTGCAATTCCGTAAAATGTACAAGCCCGGCGCCGCGCTGCTTGTGGACCAACGCCATTGAGTAGGCTGCCCCTTTGTCCGTGTGCGGAAAGTCCGAGTCGTAATCCAACGACACGAACACTTCGACTTTGAAAACGTAGTTGTCATTGGTCCACGGCTGGTACAACGAGCGCGGGATTGAGACGGTGAAGTCACCGCTCCCGTCAAGCGTGCCCTGCTGGGCATGGACCGACATCTTGCCGAACGCATTGGAAGGACCGCTGTCGAGTTGGGCGATCGAACCGCCCTCCACGTCGAGACGCGCACTCGGTTCGCTCGTGCCAATGCCCACATCGCCCCCGCCGACGATCCGCATGCGTTCCTGGCCGCCACCCGTGCCGAACGACAACCAACCACTTTCCCAGTTGGTCAAGAATGCATCGCGCGAGTTCTCCGACCAAAATCCCAACTCGATACCGTCGTAGAGCGTCGTCCCGGAAACCGAATTGGTCAGCCGAAACAGCGCGTGATCTGGCGCGGCATCAGGACGGTGCAGGTGCAGCCACGCAGAGGGGTCGAGCGTGCCAAGCCCCAAGCTGCCCTCTTGTTCGAACGTCGCGAGGGAGTCGCCGTCGTATCGAATTTCGAATTGGCCCTCGCCAGCCCACTGAAGAAAAGCATCCGAACCGGTGTGGCGCATCTCCGTGAAGTCGTTTTCACTTGAATCGAAAGCGCTTCGTACCGCGCCGACAACGGACAGCGCCGACTCGGGATTGGTGTCCCCGATGCCGATGTGGTTTCCCGCTTCATAGATGATCGAATCGTCGAGTGTCAGCGATCCCGAGCGCTTGGGAATATAGTTGGGTGTCCCCGCCCCCGTCGTGCCGTCGGGAACTTCACCCGCATGCTTGGCGTAGACAGCATAGGGATTCGGCGTCAGTTTGTGACGCGGCGTCAGCAGCGTGTAGGCCTGGGTGTCGCCGGGATCGTGTGGGTACCGAATCTCAACTTCCAGCCAGCAGGCGTCGCCTTGAAACACACTGGTCCCAAAATCCAATTCGGCTGCGAACAACCCGTTTTCAAGGGTGATCTCAGATGCATTCCCGGTTTGCCCGTCGAAGACGAGCGTCGCGCCCATCTGGCTGCCGGATGTCGCGCTATCGAATAGCCTGAATTTGAAATCAGCCGCACCGTCAGCAGGCCGACCGTCATCCTTGAGTTGACCTTGATAGGTGAATTCCGTCCCGACCGGGACCTGAGCAACAGCACCCGATGCGAACGTTGTCAGCAGGCAAGCGATCGCACCGAGAGACGAAAATCTCGCGATCATCGTGTGCACCCCTTTCTTGGATGGATACATCTGGTGGGCAGTTGGGCGGGATGCGGATGGGGGCCGGTTGGCTTGCCTGCAAGGACATCGGCCAACCCGCCTGGACCCGAAGGATCGACGCGCCGTGAGTCCACGATTGCTATCGTCGGTGGCTTTGGTGTTTGTGAAAAATAAGCCCGGCTTGGGCAGACTGAGGTACGTTGTCCCAAGCGACTCAGTCGGCCTGTACCGCCACCAGAGCTACCGGACATCGATTGCGCCTAAAGTCTAGCACAGGTATTCAGATGGGCAAACGAATGCGCGAAAGAATCGCTCACCTGACGCTGATTTGCCATTGGGCGAGATTCGACGACTGCGATGGTTTCTTGGGAATCGCCCCTGTCGAAAACGAGACAACGATTCGCACGGTCATCGGCTCATCAACCGAAGTCCCGCCCAACTCCGTGTAATTCCATTGCTGCTGCAACGAGTCCGAGCCTTCGACACAGAATTCATTGGCAAAGGGACTCTGACCTGGCCCAAACGAACAGCCTGTGATTACGCCGTTCGTATAACGCGTACTGAATTCGGCGACATCGATTCTGAATTGGTCCTGCATCGCGTCATTTTCGGTTCGATGATCGTAAGCACTGTCCACATGCAAAATCTGCCATGGCAAGACCTCGACTTCATAGAAGATGTTGACCAAAAGGGCTCGCTCGGGTGCGCGGCAATACTTCACACCACCAGTCGCCCCCAGACCAGAAAATGGCAACGGCGCAAGCTCACGCTCGTAGTCGATCACGATCCGCCCGGAACACGGACTGGTGTTGAGTGCGATCAACTCCAACGTTCCCAATGTCGAGCGCGAGGGATCGTCTGAACAGGGAAGCTCGTCTGTGAACACTTCGGGCACTTCAAAGAGTTCTCCCTCAACAAACGCTTTGTCACCCAGAAGGTCTTGCCCCGGCTCAAAGGATCCCACGCCAAGATCCCAATTCGCATAGCTGCTTAAATGGCGAACCTTCTCACTGCTTTCGCACGTCCCGTCGTCGGTGACACAAGGCGACTCGCACACATCGCAATCGAGACTCGGACACGCGTACCCCGCCCCACATGCTGCGTCAAAGCAACCGATTTCATCAGAGTCGCCTTCGGAAAACGGACAGCGGCTGAGAATACAGAGAACGGCCCGAACATTGCAAAGGTAGCAGTCAAAATCCAAGGGACCGGTGATCCAGGACAGTGCCGAGCAATCATTGTCGTAGTAGCATTCGTCATGGGCGGCGCAGCATCTCACCATGCAAGCCGGATCACCCGGAACCCAGTCGCACCCGGGATTGTCGATGATTCTCCCGCGCGTTGCGAGGTTTGCCTCGTAGTCTTGAGCCGCAATGAAGCGGCCGAGTTCGTCGGCAGCGGCCTCCGACGGGAGCTCGTTTAAGGGTTCTGGAAACTCCAGCTCGGCTTCCGTATTGTCACGATGGCGGAGAAGTTTTACACGATCCACCTCAATCTCAAGATCAAACTGAACATCGCCATTGCCATCCATCACGATCGTCTTGAGCATCTCACCTTCGCGCGTAGTTGCAACGCCAAGCACCAGTTCATTGTCCACAATTTGATCTGCACCAGCCATATCCGGTTCATCCAGATTGCCAGAATCTCCGGAATCATTAACAGGAGGCGTGCATCCGGCGAGAGCGATGGCTACAATGAGAGCAATCTGGAAAATGCTGCTATGCTGGCGGACGATGGTAGTCATATCTTAGTTCCGTACTTTGACAAAT